>CAZUTB010000136.1:0-5541 GCA_964622905.1 uncultured Oscillospiraceae bacterium
ACTCCAGCCGTTCTCGCAAGGGCTCAGCAGCTCCAGTCCCTTGAGGCGGAGCGCCTTGAGCTTGTAGTGGAAATTGAGAGGATGAAGAACGCCCGCGATGAGCAGCGCAGAGCGCTGCTTGACGAGGTAGGCTCCGATATGGCTAAAAAGCTTCGCCTTTTGAACTCGCAGATAGACAACGCTAAGGCGGCGCTTATAAAGGCAAAGGACGCGGTTAGGGAGCAGGAAGCGAAAATGCCCAAAGCCGCCGATACCCTGATAAGCATTACGGGGCACGACAAAACAGCAAAGGAAACCGTGCAAGCTCTGCTTTCATGGTTCTCTGCATACGGAATGCCGCTCTCCTACGACGGAGCCTGCGCTTATCTTTCCGCGCTTTTCGCAAACGGCTCGCTCACCCTCACCTCGCAAAGCGCTCAGGCGGCAAAGAGCGCCGCTTCGCTTATTGCAAAGGCGATAGGGCTTAACGATACCGCGGTTTACAGCGGCGGCGAAATACCCGAAAGGATTGTGAGCCTAAGCAGCTCGCCCTCACCCGTTATCTACATCCTCGGCGCTCAGAATGATTTTGCCAAGACAAACAAATTGCAGTATACGGTTAAGTATGCCGCATCCGCAGAAAACGCCAAGGATTTCTGCGCTATATTCCCGCTTCCCTTTGCAGGCGGAAGGCTTGCGGACGTACCCTCTCTTCCCGAGGCGGTAAGCCTCGAGTCCCTGCTCCGCGAGTTCGGAGATACTTCGGAGAGGCTAAGTGAGGTTGATAATTTCCTCGGCGCTGTGACGGAGGCGCTTGAGCCATTCGTAGCTATCTCCGAAGGCACACTTGAGAGCATGAAGGCGTTCATTTCAAGCGCCGGACGCGTTATGAACGGCGGAGTTGCCGCAGCAATGGATTACGCGCTTCTCGGCTTCCTGTGCCCCGTAATTTCGGATAATCCTCAGGCGCAAACAACGCTTAAGGAATACACCGTTTCTATGCCGAGAACGGCAAAAGCACTGCAAAGAGCATAAGCAAAAAACAAAGCAGCCGCCCGTGATGTTTATCACGGGCGGCATAAATATTGGCTGTTATGAGCCGATTGCTCGGCTTGCTTTATACCAGCGGAAGGTACGGAACTGCGTTAAGCGAAAGCTCTGCGCAAGCGCCGTTTTGCATAGCGTAATACGCAGCGGAGCCTATCATTGCCGCGTTATCCGTGCATAGGTCAAGGCGCGGCATATAGAGCTTAAAGCCGTGCTTTTCAGCCTCGGCTGTCATTCTCTCGCGGAGCTGAGAATTGGCGGAAACGCCGCCTGCAAGCGCAAGCTTGTGTGTTCCGGTATCCTTAAGGGCAAGCACCGCCTTGCCCGCAAGCTGACTCACTACCGCGTCAACAAAACTTGCCGCCATATCAGCATCGCGCGGCGTTTCACCCGCCTGCTCAAGCTTATGCGCCGCGTTGATGAACGCTGTCTTCAAGCCCGAAAAGCTGAAATCATACTCGCCGTCAATCTTCGGCTGAGGAAGCTTCATATAATGCTTATCGCCGGTTCTTGCAAGCTTGTCAAGAAGCGGGCCGCCCGGATAAGGGAGATGCAGCACGCGCGCAGCCTTATCAAGCGCCTCGCCCGCCGCGTCATCCTGTGTTTGCCCAAGCAGAACGTATTTTCCGTAAGCCTCAACCCTGATAAGATGGCTGTGACCGCCGCTTACAACAAGGCAGATATACGGCGGCTCAAGCTCCGGAAATGTTAGATAATTCGCGCAGATATGCCCTGAAATATGGTGAACGGGAATCAGCGGCTTGTTTATCGCATAAGCGTATGCCTTCATTGCCGTAACGCCGGTCAGAAGCGCTCCCACAAGCCCCGGTCCGTAGGTTACGGCGCAGGCGTCAAGCTCGGAAGCGTTCATTCCTGCCTTCTCCAAGGCGGCGTTTATAACCGCGTCAACGGTCATAACGTGCGCTCTGCTCGCAATTTCGGGCACTACACCGCCATAAACGGCGTGAAGGTCAATCTGCGTATGAACGACGTTTGAAATTATCTTTCTCCCGTCCTCGATTACCGCGGCGGCGGTTTCGTCGCAGGAGGTTTCAAGCGCAAGGATTCTGACCCCGCGCTTATCTTTAAGGCTATCAAGTGTTTGCTTGCTTTGCTCGTAATAATTCATAGCTTTTCTCTTTTCGCATTCCTGCCGATTTCAAGGCGCGCTTTATTCCACATATGAGAGCCGACCGCGATAACGGCGATAAGCAAAGCTGCGCAAATCAGCATAAGAATAGCCGAATAGTACCCAAACAGCGTTTCCGGCATTATACGAATGAGCGCGGAGGTTTTTTCATTAAGCAGCCAAAGGTTATTCGTAAAGAACAGGCGATGAAACGCTTCAAACGCCGTTGTAAAATCGATAAGGCACACCGCAAGCAGAAGGAGCAGCAGTAGAAGCCATGTAAGCCCCGCGCAGAGCATTCCCTTGCCGACATTGCAGCGCTTGGCTTTTATGGGCTTTAGCAGCAACGCCAAGAGCGCGCCCAAAGCACCCACGCTCAACGCAACCTTAATGCAGAGCGAAAAGAGGGCTTTGACATCAACCATATGCATTGCGCTCTTTTCCTCAAAGAACTCGCTCTCCTCGCCGTTTATCTCGGTTACCATGGTTAGCTTATCGGTTTGCCCGCGAAGATACCTGCCGATAGCCAAGGCAACTTCATCAGAGGCGCTTTCGCTCACTCCTGCTGCCTTATAGCTTTCAAGGCGGCGAAAGAGCGTCCCCATAATCGCGGAATCGGAGCCGACAAACCAAAGCGCTCCTAAGAGGAGCGCCCCGAAAAGGCAGAAAACCGCGATATACGAAACTGCCGTTCTCAAACCGCGCAGGTATACCATCTCCCAAGCAAATATTACAGCATTTTAAGGTAAGAGGTTATGAAGCCGTCAAGATTTCCATCCATAACATCGGAGATATTTCCGACCTCAAAGCCCGTCCTGTGATCCTTAACCATTGTATAAGGCTGGAAAACATAGGAACGAATCTGGCTGCCCCACTCAATCTTCTTCATTTCGCCCTTTATAGCAGCCATCTGCTCCTCACGCTCGCGGACCTTAAGCTCCAAGAGCTTTGAGCGGAGCATTTTAGTACACATTTCCTTGTTCTGCACCTGACTGCGCTCGTTCTGGCAGCTTACGACGATTCCGGAGGGCATATGCGTCATACGAACGGCGGAGTCGGTTTTATTGATATGCTGTCCGCCTGCGCCGGTCGAGCGATAGGTGTCGATTCGTACATCCTCCCAGTCGATTACGATTGAGTTGTCCTCCTCTATAAGGGGAGCGACATCAAGCGATGAAAAGGAGGTGTGGCGGCGCGCGTTTGCGTCGAAGGGTGAAATTCTTACAAGGCGATGAACGCCCTTTTCGCCGCGAAGATAGCCGTAAGCGTTCTCCCCGTCAACTTCAAAGGTAACGCTCTTTACGCCCGCCTCATCGCCGTCAAGGTATTCAAGCACCTTTACGGTAAAGCCGTGGCGCTCGCAATAGCGGGTATACATACGGTAGAGCATTCCCGTCCAGTCCTGCGCCTCGGTTCCGCCCGCGCCCGCATGAAGCGAAAGAATAGCGTTGAGACTGTCATACTCGCCGCGAAGCATCGTTTCAAGCTGTAAATTCTCCGCGTCCTTCTCAAGCTCCTCAATCTCGCCGCGAAGCTCCTCCGTCATGCTCTCGCCGCCCTCTTCATTGGCAAGCTCGACCATTTCCTCAAGCTCGGCGCGGCGCGAAAGCATATCCTTATAGGACTTGAGCTTATCGGTAAGGTGCGCAAACTTTGTATTAATCTTTGTGGAATGCTCGGTATCATTCCAGAAGCCCGCCTGACTCATTTCCTCATGAAGCTCAGCAAGCTGCTCCTCCATCCGCCCGATTTGAAGAGCGTCACCGGAGGCTTTAAGGCTCTCCTCCACCGCATTAAGGCGGTTTCTGAAAGCGTCAAATTCCAACATAAATGTCAATCCTTTCTGAAAACGGAATAAGTAAGGCAGCAGGAGGCGGCTTCGTCAATCGTCCTTGCCGCAGCAATGCTTATACTTCTTTCCGCTTCCGCACGGGCAAGGGCTGTTGCGTCCTACCTTCGGAACGGAGGGCTTGACGGTTCCCTGAGCGTTTACCTCTACCGGCTTAACCGTTTTCACAACGGAAACGCGCTGGGGCGCGCGCTGAATAGTACTCATCATAACTCTTTGCAGGGTGTCATGCCTGATTTCGCGCACCATTTCGTCAAACATATCATAGCTCTCAAGCTTGTATTCCTGAACGGGATTATGCTGTCCATAGGCGCGAAGTCCGATTCCGTCGCGAAGCTGATCCATTGCGTCGATATGATCCATCCAATGGCTGTCAACCGAGCGGAGGAGCATCACGCGCTCCACCTCGCGCATATCAAGCCCGATTTCGGCAATAGCCTTCTCGCGGTTTGCATAAAGCTCGCTTGCGTCCTTCTTAATCTTATCCGCCGCCTCGCCCGAGGAAAACGAACGCAGAGCGCTGTCATTATCCTTAAAATAGCCTGCGGGGAGGCAGACGTTCTCAAGCTCTGTCGCCATGAGCGCAAGATTCCACTCCGCGCTGTCATCGGCGGCGCAATGCACGTCAACCGACGCGTCGATATAATCGCCGAGCATCTTAATAACCGCGGCGTGCATATCATCGCCATGCAGAACCTGACGGCGCTGACCGTAGATAACCTCGCGCTGCTGGTTCATTACATCGTCATACTCAAGAACATTCTTGCGGATATCGAAGTTTCTGCCCTCGATTCGCTTCTGAGCGTTCTCAATCTGCGAGGTAAGCATCTTAGCCTCAAGCGGCTCATCCTCGCCCATTCCGAGGCGGGCGACAATAGCGGATATGCGCTCAGAGCCAAACAGACGCATTACATCGTCCTCAAGCGAGATGAAGAACTGACTGGAGCCCGGGTCGCCCTGACGACCGCTGCGGCCGCGCAGCTGATTATCAATTCTTCGGCTCTCGTGACGCTCCGTGCCTAAGATATGCAGACCGCCGACATTGACAACCCTGTCATGCTCCGCATCCGTCTGCTTCTTGAACTCGGCAAACTTATCATAGTATTCTTTTCTTGCCGCAAGCACATTCTCGGGAACGTCGTCCGAATAGCCTATTGCCATTTCGATGACTCCGTCCTCAAGCCCCTTCTGCTTAAGCGCCTGACGCGCAAGGAACTCGGGATTTCCGCCAAGCAGGATATCTGTTCCGCGTCCAGCCATATTGGTGGCTATCGTTACCGCGCCGTAATGACCCGCCTGAGCGACAATCTCAGCCTCGCGCTCATGGTGTTTTGCGTTAAGCACGGTATGCTCAATTCCCTCTCTTGAGAGCATTCCCGAAAGCAGCTCACTCTTTTCAACGGAAACAGTACCGACAAGGATAGGCTGACCGGTTGCATGGCGGCGCTTAATCTCCTGAACTACCGCCTTGAACTTGCCTGATTCGGTGCGGTACACCATATCGTTCATATCCTTGCGAATCATTGGGCGGTTAGTA
>CAZUTB010000137.1:0-5500 GCA_964622905.1 uncultured Oscillospiraceae bacterium
GCACCGTCGATTCTGGCGGCTGACATACTTCACCTTGAGGATGAAATTCGCAGGATGGAGGACGCGGGCGCGGACTGGATTCACGTTGACGTAATGGACGGAACCTTTGTTCCGAATATATCCTACGGACCTGCGATTGTTAAGGCGCTTCGGCGCACTACAAAGCTTTACCTCGACTGTCACCTTATGGTTGAGGAGGGCGCAAGGTACGCAAAGGTGTTCGCGGACGCAGGCGCGGACGGGATAACGCTGCATCTGGAGGCGCATAAGGATTTCGGAAGCGCGCTCAAAACGATAAACGATTTGGGGCTGAGAGCCGGAATATCAATAAAGCCGAAAACGCCTGTCAGCGCAGTGATTCCATACCTTAACGATGTCGGGCTGATTCTGCTGATGTCGGTTGAGCCGGGCTTCGGCGGGCAGAGTATTGACCCTGCCGCCTGCAAGCGTATGGAGGAGCTAAAGCAGCTCTGCGATAAGCATAATGTCAAGCCCATACTTGAAATTGACGGCGGTATCAATATGAAAAACGCCGCCGAAATCGCAAAGAGCGGCGCAAACGCCTTGGTTATGGGAACCGCGCTTTTCACCTCGAAGGATGTGAAAAGCGACATAGCTGCAATTCACGCAATGCAGCCTGCTGAGTAATCAAAGGGTTTTCCTGCATATCATAAAGAATAATCAATGATATGCGGGGGTGCGGAAATTGAAAAGCAGGCTTGAATGCGGTGAAAAGGTATACTGCTCCGGAAAAAACGCGAGGACGGCAATAGGCATTGCGGCAATAGTAACAGGGCTTATTCTGTTCTTCGTCTGCGTTCCGTTTTGGTTTGTGCTGTCGCTCTTTGGGCTGGCGCTCTTAACCCTCGGAATAATTCTGCTTACAAAAAACTGACGGAGGCTTTAGTGAGTAAAGCAAAGCAAGCGCTAAGGGATCAGGATTTCAGGTATAAAAAAGGGCTTGGGCAAAACTTTATCTTTGACGAAGCTCTGCTGAGAGAATTGGCAGACGCAACAGGGCTTACAAAGGATGACGATGTTCTGGAAATCGGACCCGGAAGCGGAACGATGACGGCTATGCTTTCCGAGAAGGCAGGTCGGGTTATCGCGCTTGAAATTGATGAAAAGCTGCTGCCTGTTCTTAAGGTCACGCTGGGCGGCAGAGATAACGTAAAGGTCGTCCTCGGCGATGTGCTGAAAACCGATTTGGGCAAGCTCTGCGGCGAGTTTACCGAGGGCTTTCATATCGTGACGAATCTTCCGTATTACATAACAACGCCGCTGCTTACAATGCTGCTTTCCTCAAACCTCAATGTTAAAAGCATATGCGCAATGGTTCAGGCAGAGGTTGCCGAAAAGCTGATTGCGCGCCCCGGAGATGATGGCTATACGCCGCTCAGCATTTTAGCGCAGCTAAAGGCAGAGGTAAGCGTCGCTCTATCTGTGCCAGCCGAATGCTTTACTCCGAAGCCCAAGGTGGACAGCTCCTTTGTGCGCCTTAGAATGTGCAGGGAGCCGCTGTATCCCGATATAGATGAAAAAACATATATGCGCGTTGTAAAGGCGGCTTTCCTTGCCAGGCGCAAAACTCTGCTTAACAGCCTTAAGGGCGGGCTTAATATGCAGAAGGAAAGCATACAAGAATGCCTCTGTGAAGCCGGAATTGATGAAATGATAAGAGGGGAACAGCTTACACTTGACGACTTTGCACGGCTTGCTAAAGCAGTTCAAAATAATAGTGTGAAAAAATAAACGAACCTTGCAGGAATAAGGGAAGTTATGCAGAATGAGTAGAATAGGGGAAACGTTGAGAGTTTTTCCCCAATAGGTATATGCGGGCGAAAAGTACGCAGAATACCAAAACGCGATGTGGAGGTTTAAATCGATGAGTGACCTTTCTTTGGATTATCTTGGAATCATCCATCCCACGAAGGTGTATTACAATCTGCCGGCAAGCAAGCTGACGGAGAAGGCTCTTGAGCGCGGCGAGGGCGTATTATCCAATACCGGCGCGCTGGTTGTGAATACCGGAAAGTACACCGGACGCAGCCCTGACGACCGTTACATCGTAGACGAGAAGAATATCCACGATGAAATCGCGTGGGGCAAAATCAACGTTCCGATTTCCGAAGAGAAATTCGAGAGCATTTACGCTAAGATTACCGCCTACCTGCAGAACCGTGAAATCTTCGTATTCGACGGCTTTGCTGGCGCGGACAAGAAGTATCAGCTTCCCGTCCGCTGCGTAAACGAGCTTGCAAGCCAGAATATGTTCATGCACGACCTGCTCGTCCGTCCTACAGAGGAGGAGCTCAAGAGCTATGTTCCCGGCTTCACCCTCATCTGCGCTCCCGGCTTCAAGTGCATTCCCGAGGTTGACGGAGTTCACAGCGAGGCTGCCATCATCCTCTCCTTCACCCGCAAGCTTATCATTATCGCGGGCAGCCAGTACGCCGGCGAAATGAAGAAGTCAGTTTTCTCCACCATGAACTATCTGCTTCCTAAGCAGAATGTTTTCTCCATGCACTGCTCTGCCAACATCGGCAAGGACGGCGACAGCGCTCTGTTCTTCGGCCTTTCCGGAACCGGCAAAACCACTCTTTCCGCTGACCCTGACCGCTTCCTCATCGGCGATGACGAGCACGGCTGGTCCGACGACGGAATCTTCAACATTGAGGGCGGCTGCTACGCAAAGTGCATCAACCTCTCCAAGGAGCATGAGCCGGAAATCTACGGCGCTATCAAGTTCGGCGCGCTTGTAGAGAACGTTATCATCGACCCCGAGACCCGCGAGCTGGATTTCGACGACGGCTCTCTTACCGAGAATACCCGCGTAGGATATCCTGTAACCTACATCTCCAACGCGAAGATTCCGGGTGTCGGCGCTCATCCTAAGACCGTTATATTCCTTACTGCCGATGCCTTCGGCGTTCTGCCTCCCGTATCCAAGCTGAGCAAGGAAGCCGCTATGTACCATTATGTAAGCGGCTATACCGCAAAGCTTGCCGGAACCGAGCGCGGAGTGACCGAGCCTCAGGCGACCTTCTCCACCTGCTTCGGCGCGCCTTTCCTTCCGCTTCCCGCCGCTCGCTATACTGAGCTGCTCGGACAGAAGAGTGAAAAGTACGGCGTTAACGTTTATCTCGTAAACACCGGTTGGTCCGGCGGACCCGCAGGCAAGGGCGGACATCGTATGAAGCTGCCCTACACCCGCGCTATGGTTACCGCTTGCCTCAACGGCGAGCTGGAAAAGTCCGAGTTTGTGCTTGATACCAACTTCAATGTTATGGTTCCCAAGACCTGCCCGAACTGCCCCAGCGAGGTTCTCAATCCTCGTGATACATGGGAAGACAAGGCTGCTTATGATGCCGCTGCAAAGGATCTTGCCGCTCGTTTCCGCAAGAACTTTGAAAAGTATACCAATATGCCCGCTGCTGTTGTCAACGCAGGTCCCAAGGCGTAAGCCAATAAAGAATTTGCCCCGTGTCCGCTTAGGCGGGCACGGGGTTTTTGCAGTTTATAGCAAATGTCCAAAGCAAGTATAGAAACCTTAATAGACCATGTTAAATCAGCGTCAGCTGCTCGTATCTGCAATTCTGAGCGCGTACAGCTTCCCTTACCGCCGCTAGGCTGTAAAGCAGCCCGTACTCTCTGCACAAAGCTTTATGCGTTACAAGGTATTCCTTATAGCCTCGAACCGAAAGCTCGTAGGATGAGCCGTATTCCTTTGCATACTGAACGGTGAGCGATGGCTGAAAACCGGAAAGCGCCTTGTAATAGTACTCCCTGTCGCCGTCGCGCAGAGTCATTCCCGCAAATGAGATAACAAATCTGCCGCCGCTTTCCGCAGTCCGCTCAATTACGTTTCTCAAATTCTCAATAGAATCGGTAAGATAGGGGAGTGTCGGGGTCATCATTGTTCCCGTGAAGATTCCTCTACCTGAAAGCTCGCGCATTGCGCTAAGCCTTTCGGAAGGGCGCGGAGCATACGGCTCCGTTTTTGCCGCGAGTTCGTCATCGCTTGTGGTAACGGTAAATGCGGCGTAGCTCGCTGTTTCCTTTGAGATTTCGGAAAGTAAATCAATATCTCGAAGAATAAGGCTGGACTTAGTAAGTATTCCATAGCCGAAGCCGTATCTTTTCATAAGCGCTAAAGCTCCCTGAGTCAGCTTTGCGCTTTGCTCAAGCGTGTTATACGGGTCGCAAGCCGCTCCCGTGCGGATAATGCCCGTCTTGCGCTTAACGCGCAATTCGTCTTCAAGAAGCGCCAGCGCGTTTGCCTTTGCGTATATGTGGTCAAAATCAGGATTCTGATAGCAGGTGCTTCTGCTGTCGCAGTATATGCAGCCGAAGGTGCAGCCGCGATAAAGGTTCATGCCAAAATCGCCCGGCAGATAATCATCGCCGGACGGTATCGAGGTTAATATGTGCTTTGCGGGAATCAGCTTCACTTCTTTGTATTGCCGTGCTTCTTAATCTGCTCGTTGAGCAGGTTGATATCTCCGCAGCCCATGGTGAGGACTAAATCTCCTGCTTGCCAATGCTCGCGAAGGTAGCGCTCCGTATCGTCAAAGGATGGAGTATGAATCGCCTTATGCCCATGAGAAAGCATACCTTCTACAATCATATCCGCATTGATATCTCCGGGGTCAACCTCGCGCGCCGCGCATATATCCGTAACAAGCGTGATATCGGCGTCCTCTGTGCAGTCAAGATAATCGGGGAACAGCGCCTTAACCCTGCTGAAGGTATGCGGCTGCATTACAGCCCAAAGCGTGTTATGCTTCTGCATTTTCGCAACGGACATTGCGGCGCGCATTTCAGTGGGGTTGTGACCGTAGTCATGGTATACCTTAACGCCGTCCGTAACGCTTGTCAGCTCAAAACGGCGCTTAACTCCGGTAAAGGAGCTGAGCGACAGCGCGGCGGCAGGCATATCCGCACCCATCTGATGCATAAGCGCAAGCGCTGCCATGGAGTTAAGCACATGGAACGTTCCTGCGACCCTCAGAAGCACTCTGCAAAGGATTTCGCCGCGATAGGTAAGGTCATAGGAGCCGTGACCTTCATCGTCATAGCTTAGGTTTGCGGGTCTGTAATCACATTTGGAATTAAGCCCGAAGGTTACGCGCTTTACAGTGAGCTTGGAAAACAGCTCGCAGATGCGCTCGTCATCGCCGTTGCCTATCGCGATTCCGCGAGGGGGAAGCAGGGAAAGGAACTCACCGAAGGTTGCCTGTATTTCGTCAATATCCTTGTAGCAGTCAAGATGGTCCGCGTCGATATTAAGCATAACGATTATACTTGGGCGCATATGCAGAAAGCTGCGATGAAATTCGCACGCTTCGGCAACGAAGGTGTCGGAGCGTCCGACGCGCGTGCTTCCGCCGATGGACGCAAGACTTCCACCGATGTGAATCGACGGATCAAAGCCTGTTTCCATAAGCATTTGCGAAATCATAGCGGTAGTCGAGGTCTTGCCGTGAGCGCCGCATACGCC
>CAZUTB010000138.1:0-1974 GCA_964622905.1 uncultured Oscillospiraceae bacterium
GATAAGGCTTGTAAAGCCAAGCTCCTTCGGCAGTCCGCCGACGTTGTGGTGGCTCTTTATGACGGATGAACCGGCGACGGAGCCGGATTCTATTACATCGGGATAGATTGTCCCCTGAGCGAAATGGTCGAGCTTGCCGAGCTTGAGGGCTTCCTTTTTGAAAACCTCGATGAAGTCCCGTCCAATGCTCTTGCGCTTCTGCTCAGGGTCGGAAACGCCCTCCAGATGAGAGAGGAAGAAATCGCCTGCGTCAGCCGCTATAAGGCGGACGGGGAAGGTCTTTGTGAAAACCTCTTTAACCTCCTCAGCCTCGCCCTTGCGGAGGAAGCCGTGGTCAACGAATACGCAGGTCAGACGGTCGCCTATCGCCTTGTAGATGAGCGCCGCGGCTACCGAGGAATCAACGCCGCCGGAAAGCCCCAGCAGCACGGTTCCGTCGCCGACCTCTGCGCGAATCGCTTCAACGGCGCTCTGCGCGTACGCCGCCATAGACCAGTCGCCGCTGCATGAGCAGATGTCCGATAGGAAGGTTTTGAGAATGCCCGCGCCCTTTTCGGTGTGCGTCACTTCGGGATGGAACTGAACGCCGTAAAGCCTTTCTTTGGTGTTTTCCATTTCCGCGTTGGGGCAGTTGCCTGTGTGCGCGCCGGAAACGAAGCCCTCGGGGAGGCGCTTAACCTGATATGTATGGCTCATCCAGCACTGGCTCTCGCCGCTTGCCGCGGACAGAAGCTTTGATGAGGAAAGCATATTGACGGGCACTCTGCCGTACTCGCGCTGAGCCGCAGGCTCTACCGTGCCGCCAAGCAAAAACGCCATCAGCTGCATTCCGTAGCAGATTCCGAGAACCGGAACGCCCAAGGAAAATATCTCTTTATCGACCATCGGAGCGTCATCCGCAAGCACGCTCGCAGGTCCGCCGGAGAGAATGATTCCCTTCGGGCAAAGCTCCTTGATAACCGAAAGCGGCTGCGTATAGTGAACGACCTGCGAATATACGTGATTCTCGCGAACCCTGCGCGCGATAAGCTGCGTATACTGACCGCCGAAATCCAGAATGACCACGCATTCGTGCTTCTGCATTGGCTTACCTCCGTTTATTTGAGTATAAGCAACGGTTTTACGTTTCGGAAAACACCCGTATATAATGCCACAAAGCGCGGCTTTTCGCAAGCGCTCAGCATAAATCGGAGCGGCTTTTTTATGAGCATAAGCATGGGCATAAAAATAGACCGAATCAACACGCGCGATGACTCGGTCTTGCGGAACCGGAAGCTTCCTTCTGATTGCCTGTACGGGGTATCACAGAGAAGAAACTATCCTTGCGGCGCAAAAGTCATTAATGAGAATATGCGCCCTGAAGCTGCCTGACATCAGACAAACAAAGACTATTTGTCAGTCTATAATTAAGATGCTTTTTATCTGCTGATTGTTACACTCTCGGATAAAAAATTTCGTAAAGCTTCCCTGATGCGATTATTTGAGCTGTCCCGCGGATTACTCAAACAAAATTCGCAGCGCAGCCTTGTTAAGCGCCGCTTTGTGTGATATACTTTGAGAAGTTGAATAGCAAGCCTTTAACTTGGTCCAGAGAGGCCGGGAAGGACTGCATGATGCCGCGCTTTTTGTGCGCGGGAGTTCGTGAGTTCAGCCTTGCCCGATATGGGCAAGGCTTTTTTGATAGGCGCTGTTCAGCCGGAAGGAGCGGTTTTGATGGTTGAGAAGGCTCAATTGATGGACGGGCAGGGCATGGAGCGCGCGCTGACGCGAATCGCCCATGAGATAATTGAGAAGAATAAGGGTGTTGAGAACCTTGCGCTTATCGGAATCCAGAGGCGCGGCGTTCCGCTTGCTAAGCGGCTTCAGGCGCGGATTGAGTCCGTTGAGGGCGTTAAGGTGCCTGTCGGGGTGCTTGACATAACGCTTTACCGCGACGACCTTACGAAATGTTCCGAGGACCCTCTCGTAAACAAA
>CAZUTB010000138.1:1984-5493 GCA_964622905.1 uncultured Oscillospiraceae bacterium
GACCTTTCGCTCTTGCACGACCATCCGAAGCACAACGGGACGGACGTTCCTTTTACAATAAACGGAATGCGCCTTGTAATGGTTGACGATGTTCTCTTTACGGGCAGGACGGCGCGCTCCGCTATGGACGCGCTTATGGATATGGGAAGACCTTCCTCCATACAGCTCGCCGTGCTTATCGACAGGGGACACCGCGAGCTTCCGATTCGCGCGGATTATGTAGGCAAGAATGTTCCGACCTCAAGCTCCGAGCTTATCGGGGTCAAGGTTGAGGAATTTGACGGCGCCGTTGGCGTAACGCTTTACGATATTTGAGGAGAAGCGAATGTATCAGCATAAGGATTTGCTTGGGCTGCGGGGGGTATCCGCAGAGGAAATCACGGATATTCTCGATGTTGCCGATACAATGAAGGAAATACTGCGCTCCGGAAACAAGAAAACTCCGCATTTGCAGGGCAAGAGCATCGTGACTCTCTTTTATGAAAACTCAACCAGAACGCGCATGAGCTTCGAGCTTGCGAGCAAGTATATGTCGGCGGCAAGCGCGAATATCGCCGCGGGCGCTTCCTCCGTAAAGAAGGGCGAAACGCTCATGGATACGGGCAGAACGCTTGACAGGATGGGAACGGATATCATAATCATCCGCCATCCCGTTTCGGGCGCTCCGCATATGCTCGCAAAATGCGTCAGAAGCGCTGTTATCAACGCGGGCGACGGAATGAACGAGCATCCGACCCAGGCACTGCTTGATATGCTCACAATGCGCGGGCGCTTCGGCTCGCTCAAGGGGCTGAGGGTTGCGGTTATCGGCGATGTTATGCACTCAAGGGTTGCCCGCTCGAACATCATCGGGCTGACGACGATGGGCGCTTCCGTCGTCCTTTGCGCTCCGCCGACGCTGATGCCCGTCGGTATTGAAAAGATGGGCTGCACCGTTGCGAAAACCGTGCAGGAATGCGTGAGCGGCGCGGATGTGGTTATGGGTCTTCGGATTCAGCGCGAGCGCCAGCAGGCGGGGCTTTTCCCGAGCGTAGCGGAGTACTGCGATAACTGGGAGATTACTCCGGAGCTTATGCTTTCGGCAAACAATGGCGCGATACTCATGCACCCGGGTCCAATAAACAGGGGCGTTGAGGTTTCGAGCGACGCTGCGGACTCCGACGCGAGCGTTATTGACGCGCAGGTGACGAACGGAGTCGCGGTAAGAATGGCGCTGCTGTATATGCTTACGCGCCGCGAGCTGACACCCTTCAAGGATGCGGGAGGTGCGGGAATATGAGCGAAACTCTTCTGAAAAACGCCTTTGTGCTTGCTCCGCTTGACGGGCTAAGCGGCGTTGCCGATATACTTATAAGGGACGGAAAAATCGCGGAGATTGGCGTTGGGCTTAAGACCGACGGAGAAACCGTGGACCTTTCGGGAAAACATATCTTCCCCGCGTTCACGGATATGCACGTCCATTTCCGCGACCCTGGTCAGACCTATAAGGAGGATATCGAGAGCGGCTGCCGCGCGGCAGCGGTGGGCGGCTTCTGCGCCGTATGCTGTATGCCGAACACCGCGCCCGTTAACGATTCCGAAGCTGTAACGAAATACATTATCGAAAAAGCGGACGCTGTGGGCGGCGGGGTAAAGGTTTACCCTATCGGCGCTGTGTCCAAGGGTCTAAAGGGCGAGGAGCTTGCCGAAATCGGCACGATGGCGCGCGGCGGAGCGGTCGCCTTTTCGGATGACGGGCAGCCCGTTTCATCCTCGCGGCTTATGTACCTTGCAATGCAGTATTCCGCGCATTTCGGCAAGAAGATTCTCAGCCATTGCGAGGATAAGGCGCTTGCTAAGGAAGGGGTTATGAACGAGGGCGAAACCGCGACTAGGCTTGGCTTGAAGGGAATACCGCGCGCCGCCGAAAACGCGATGATTGCCCGCGAAATCCTGCTTTCCTCGGAGCTTTCGATTCCCGTTCACATCTGCCATGCTTCGACCCGCGAGGGCGTAACGATGCTCAGGGAGGCGAAGAAGCGCGGGGTAATGGTGAGCGCCGAAACCTGCCCCCACTATATCGCGCTTACGGATGAAATAATAGATAAGCTGGACTACGATACCGACGCGCGCGTGAATCCTCCGCTCCGCGAGGAGGAAGACAGGCTTGCTGTCATTGAGGGCTTGAAGGACGGAACTATTGACGCGCTTGTAACCGACCACGCGCCGCACCACCGCGATGATAAGGAGGTCGAGTTCATCTACGCCTCAAGCGGAATTTCGGGGCTTGAAACCGCGTTTATGATAAACTACACAACGCTTTGCAGGGAAAACGGTATGCCGCTTGAACGTCTTGTTGAGCTTATGGCATATTCCGCTCCCTCTCTGCTCAGCCTGCCGACTCCCAGAATCGCGGTTGGCGAAGCGGCAAACCTTACCGCCTTCGACCTTGATGCCGAAAACAGAGTTAACTCCGCCCGCTTCCGCTCCAAGGGGCATAACACGCCCTTTGACGGAATGGAATTTTACGGCAGAGTGCTGATGACCTACGCGGGCGGACGCCTAGCGTATAAGGAGGATTAATATGCATAAGATTGACCTGCTTTCACAAAGAATTGCGGAGCTGAAAAACCCGACCGTTGCGGGGCTTGACACGCGCCTTGAGTATCTGCCCAAGGAGTTCGTAATTGAAACCCTCGGCGGCGAGGCGAAGACGCTTGAGGACGCTGCAAAGGCAATATTTGAGTTCAACAAGCGCCTTGTTGATTCGCTGTGCGGTATTGTTCCCGCGGTAAAGGTTCAGATTGCGTATTATGAATTGTATGGGCTTGCGGGAATGGAATGCTTTGCAAAAACCGTATCCTATGCTAAAAAGCAGGGAATGCTTGTTATTGCGGACGCGAAGCGCAATGATATCGGCGCTACTGCGGAGGCGTATTCTTTGGCGCATATCGGTGAAACCGCCGTCGGCAGCGCGTCCTTCCGCGCCTTTTTGAGCGATTTCGTAACGGTTACTCCGTACCTTGGCGAGGATGGAATCATCCCCTTCATGAAGGATGCGGAAAAGACCGGCAACGGAATCTTCGTGCTTGTCAAAACGAGCAATCCCTCCGGCTGTCAGCTGCAAAACCTTATCTGTGACGGTAAGCCTATTTACCGCCTGATGGGCGAGCTGGTTTCGCGCCTCGGCGAAAGCACGATAGGCGAAAGCGGCTACAGCCTTGCGGGCGCGGTTGTGGGCGCAACCTATCCGAGCGAAGGCGAGGAGCTGAGAAAGGCGCTGCCGCACACCTTCTTCCTTGTTCCCGGGTACGGGGCGCAGGGCGCGACAGCCGCTGATATCGCGGGCTGCTTTGACAAAAAATGCTCCGGCGCGGTCGTAAACGCAAGCAGAAGCCTTCTGCTTGCGTGGAAGAAGCGCGAGGGCGCAGCCTTTGACGAGGCGGCACGGCTGGAGGCGCTCAAAATGCGCGAGGATATTGGCGCGGGACTTAAAGCCGCAGGAAAGGAATTTGCCTAAATGAAGGAAT
>CAZUTB010000139.1:0-5469 GCA_964622905.1 uncultured Oscillospiraceae bacterium
GGAGAATGCAGCGGCGATTATGCTGTCAGCCCATATCACGGATTCCTTATTGACCATATAGCCGCTGCCGAAGAAGGCTTCGTCATCAAAGGACGCGTCCTCGCCATAGGTGCGAATCAAGTCCGCAAAGGGTGTTCCGTTTTCCAACGCGGCGTAAACCTCTTTTACCTTATCGGCGGTGTCGGCAAGCTTGTCCTCGGCGTCTGAGCGAATCAGAATTTGCAGAATGCTGCGGTAGCCCTCGGGCACATACCAGACCTCTTTATTGTTGTTAAGCGCGGTTTCGTAATCCGATACATTGCCCTCGTAGGCGGCTTTGCTCTCCGCAACCCTTTCCTCGTAGGCGCTCTGCACCTCCTCATCGGAGATGGTTGCGCCGTCCATCAGCAGGTCTGCGTATTTCTGTGAGGCGGCGTCGTTCTGATAATACTGATAGACGTAGCTAAGGGTGTAGCCCTGCGAATCGACGTAGCTTTCCGCGTAGCTAATCGCCTCGTCGTCCGTAGCGGAAGCGCCGGTTTCCGTATTCTTATACAGGGTGGCAATCTGCGCAACCATTGCCGCGTATGCGCTTTCGGCTTTTTCCTTGATTGCGCTCGTTTCCTCCTCAGTAAAGTCAAAAACGCCCTTTGCCGTCATGTCCTGAGTAAGCAGGCGATCCGAAATGACCGCCGAGAGCGCCATATCCGAGATGTACGCGGCTATGGCTGCGTCCGTCGTGTCAACTCCGTTTGCGGAATAGAGCTGCAAATAATACTGATACTGAGCGTCAACCTCGCTTTGCAGCACGCTTTCTCCGTTCACTATCGCGGCAACGGCGGCGCTGTCCTCTGCTGCGGCGCAGCCGGCAATGAGCATCAGCGCAAGCAGCGCCGCAAGAATTCTCCGTATATTTTTCATAAAGGTTAAGCCTCCCTTGTTTTTTCACAGCATACAGAAACGAGCGGAGCTGTGCAAGGAAGAATCCAATACTGCAATATGCAAAATTCAGCACAAACTGTGCGCTTGTCGAAAAAATGATGTAGGAAGCGGCAGCGCCCCTTCATTGCTTCCCCAAAGCTTCAATCAGGTTTTTTGACAAACTGATTTCTTTGCTGCTGTGCTGTTTCATCCTATATTAATGGCTTTTGTTTATTCCTTTTTATAAGCCCTTGCGGGCAAACGCAGCGCAAAGCAGAAATCGCCGCTTGTGTAAATACATAACACGCCGCTGCGCTGAGCCGTCAAGCTCATTTGCATCATTTTCCCTTTGCCTGTCGTCCGCTTCGGCGCTTCGGCGCGCTTTCCCGCTTTCGGCTATTGATATTAGGCGGCGTTGGTGCTAATATGTAAACGATAGGGATAACGATACGTTCATCTCATCACTTCTGAATTGCTTTTTCTCATGATTGCACACCTGTCGCAAACAAAACGAACGGAGGTCAGCGCATCAGCGTCTTTTGGGTTCGCATTCTGTTCTTTTTGTGTCGTATGACTGCCGATAGACGAAAGCGGCGAAGCATCGCGGCTTGATGAAGCCTGCGCGCTTCTTCTCCGAAGGCTCTTGCTGCGGGCGCTTCCAAATGCCAAGGCATTCGCACGGCTTTGCGGCTTGCTGCGGAGCTTGAAATGAAAAGGCTCTGTGAAGCGTTCTGATGTTTGTGCGGCTGATTGATTTCGCGTTCTTTTGTTTCCCGTTTGCTGCCCCTGCGAATTCACGCTCCTGCACATACAGAGTATGGAGCTGAACGGCGCATCTTGCTTTGCGCGGCGCTTGGACGCTTGCCGAGCTTCATGCGCTTCTCGGTGCTTGAACGCTTGCCGAGCTTCATGTGCTTCTCGGCGCTTGAACGCTTGCCGAGCCTTGTGTGCTTCTCGTTGCTTGGACGCTTGCCGAGCCATGTGCGTTTCTGCACTTGTGCTTCTCCCTGCTCGCTTGCTGATTTATCATATTCGGACATTGTTAAAGAATTAACATATCCGAAATGATATAGCGCCATATCGAAAATACATTTTACAAGCTATTATGCGATTGTTAAAATGTTAACGAGCGATGAGGGAAGCCGAAGCGCTCAGGGAATGGGGCAGAGGAGAGCGGAAAAAGAGAGCGGCAGAAGGAATAAAGCCGCGCTCCGCACGAACCGCTCGAGCCGCAAAGCTCGCACAGCGTCCCGCACCCCAACGAAACCACGACCACAGTAAGGCGCAATGCTAAGGCGGAGCGCGAAGCAGCAGTCATACGGCGGGAGGACATTCCGCCTGCGAAAGGGCGCAAGCCCGACCGAAGGGAGAAAAGAAAATGGAAGCCACCCGCAAAAATGAAACCATCAAAACCGCGAAAGCGGAGAAAGCTGAGGCGAAGGATATGGCGGAAAAAATTATCGGCAATTCTGAGCGTGAAATCGTTGACTCAGTCGAGAAGCTTGAAAGCGAGCTTGCAAGAGTACGCGCCGCACAGAAGGAATTCAGCACTTTCTCTCAGGAAAAGGTTGATGAAATCTTCTTCAAGGCGGCAATGGCTGCCAACAGCCAGCGCATTCCGCTTGCAAAGCTAGCCGTTGAGGAAACGGGAATGGGCGTAGTTGAGGATAAGGTTATCAAGAATCACTTCGCCTCCGAGTACATTTACAACCAGTACCGCGACACCAAGACCTGCGGAGTTATCGACCGCGATGAGGCTTACGGAATCACGACCTATGCCGAGCCTATCGGCGTTATTGCCGCCGTTATTCCTACCACCAACCCCACTTCCACCGCTATATTCAAGACCCTGATTTCGCTTAAAACCCGCAATGGCATAATCATCTCCCCGCATCCCCGCGCCAAGAAATCCACCATTGCCGCCGCTAAGATTGTGCTTGACGCGGCAGTAGCAGCCGGAGCGCCCGCGAATATCATTTCGTGGATTGACGTTCCCAGCCTTGAGATGACCGACCTGCTAATGAAGGAATGCGATTTGACGCTTGCCACCGGCGGCCCCGGAATGGTTCGCGCCGCGTATTCCAGCGGAAAGCCCGCCGTCGGCGTTGGCGCAGGAAACGTTCCCGCCGTTATCGACGACAGCGCGGATATCCTGCTTGCCGTAAACTCCATCATCCATTCCAAGACCTTTGACAACGGCATGATTTGCGCCTCCGAGCAGAGCGTTATCGTGCTTGACAAGATATACAAGAAGGTTCGCGCCGAGTTCGCCGCCCGCGGCTGCTATTTCCTCAAGGGCGAGGAGCTTGACAAGGTTCGCAAGACCATTCTTATCAACGGCGCGCTTAACGCCAAGATTGTCGGACAGAGCGCCTTTAAGATTGCGGCGCTAGCCGGAGTCACCGTTCCCGAAACCGCAAAGATTCTTATCGGCGAGGTTGACAGCGTTGAGCTTTCCGAGGAATTCGCGCATGAAAAGCTTTCTCCCGTGCTTGCAATGTACCGCGCCAAGGACTTTGAGGACGCTATGGCAAAGGCTGAAAGGCTTATCGAGGACGGCGGACACGGCCATACCGCGAGCCTTTACATCAACACCGTTACCGAGCGCGAAAAGCTCCATGAGTTCTCCGAGCGCATGGAAACCTGCCGTATCGTTGTAAACACGCCCTCCTCCCACGGCGGAATAGGCGACCTTTACAACTTCAAGCTTCGTCCCTCGCTCACTCTGGGCTGCGGCTCATGGGGCGGAAACTCCGTCAGCGAGAACGTAGGAGTGAAGCATCTTCTCAACGTAAGAAACGTAGCCGAAAGGAGAGAGAATATGCTCTGGTTCCGCGCGCCCGAAAAGGTTTACCTCAAGAAGGGCTGCCTGCCCGTAGCTCTCAGGGAGCTTAAGGACGTGATGAACAAGAAGAAGGTGTTCATCGTAACGGACAGCTTCCTCTTCCATAACGGCTATACCAAGTGCATTACCGACCGCCTTGACGAAATGGGAATCCAGCACGCCTCCTTCTATGATGTAGAGCCTGACCCGAGCCTTACCAGCGCACAGGCCGGCGCGGCTGCAATGACCTCCTTCCAGCCCGACTGCATCATCGCTATCGGCGGCGGAAGCGCAATGGACGCGGCTAAGATTATGTGGGTTCTCTACGAGCATCCCGAGGTTGACTTCATGGATATGGCAATGCGCTTCTGCGATATCCGCAAGCGTATCTACACCTTCCCGAAGATGGGAGAAAAGGCTTACTTCATCGCAATCCCGACCTCCGCAGGAACGGGCAGCGAGGTTACCCCCTTCGCTATCATCACCGACAGAAGCACCAACGTAAAGTACGCGCTTGCCGATTACGAGCTGCTGCCCAAGATGGCTATCGTTGACGCGGACGTGATGATGAACGCGCCTAAGGGTCTGACCGCCTCCTCCGGCATCGACGCCGTAACGCATGACCTTGAAGCTATCGCGAGCATGATGGCTACCGACTTTACGGACGGCCTTGCCCTGCAGAGCCTAAAGATGATTTTCAAGTACCTGCCCAGAGCCTATGAGAACGGCGCGAATGACGCCGAGGCGCGCGAAAAGATGGCTAACGCCGCCACCATCGCCGGCATGGCTTTCGCAAACGCCTTCCTCGGAGTATGCCACTCTATGGCGCATAAGCTCGGCGCGTTCCATCATGTGCAGCACGGCGTTGCAAACGCGCTCTTAATCAGCGGCGTAATCCGCTATAATTCCGCCGAGGTTCCCACCAAGATGGGCACCTTCCCGCAGTACGACCACCCGCATACCCGCGAGCGCTACGCTATGGTAGCCGACGCTCTGGGGCTTGGCGGAAAGACCGATGAGGAGAAGGTTGAAAACCTTATCGCCGCCATCGAGGACCTCAAGAAGAAGATTGGCATCAAGCCCACCATCCGCGACTATGTACCGGATGAGAAGGACTTCCTTGAGAGGCTTGACGCTATGACCGAGCTTGCGTTCGACGACCAGTGCACCGGCGCGAACCCGCGTTATCCTCTGATGAGCGAAATCAAGCAGATGTACCTAAACGCCTACTATGGCGAGAATAAGTAAGGAGGCGGAAGCATGAAGCTGGATAAGGTTATAGCGGTTCGCACCAATAAAACCGTTTATCGCGACGGCGACGACGCCGTAAAGGTTTTCTCCACCGATTACAGCAAGGCGGATGTTCTCAACGAGGCGCTCAATCAGGCGCGCGTTGAGGAAACCGAGCTTAAGGTTCCCGAGCTGCGCTCCGTAACTATGGTTGACGGCAAGTGGGCTATCGTAAGCGAATTCGTAGCGGGAAAGACTCTTCAGCGCCTTATGGACGAAGAACCCGCGAAGAAGGAAGAGTATCTTGAGCAGTTCGTTGACTTACAGCTCCTCGTTCACAAGCAGAGCGCGCCTCTGCTTCCCCGCCTGCGCGACAAGATGAACCGCAAGATTTCCATGAGCGGGCTGGACGCAACCGCGCGCTATGAGCTGCACACCCGCCTTGAGGGTATGCCCAAGCATCAGAAGCTCTGCCATGGCGACTTCAATCCCAAGAACATCATCATCAAGGATGA
>CAZUTB010000140.1:0-5440 GCA_964622905.1 uncultured Oscillospiraceae bacterium
GAGCTGAGAAGCCCTATAACCAGCATTCAGGGCTTCGTTCAGGGAATGCTTGACGGGCTTATACCTCCCGAGGAATACAAGCATTATCTTACAATAGTATCAGATGAGGCGAAGCGGATGACCTCGCTTATTTCCGACCTGCTTGCTCTGAGCCGAATGGAAACCGACGGAGTTAAGTTCGATATGGCGCGCTTTGACGTCAATGAGGTTATGCGCCGAGTGCTGATAGCGAAGGAAATGAAGATTGAGCAGAAGCGGCTCAATATTGATATTCAATTCGAGGAGGAGAACCTCTACTGCATAGGCGCTATTGAGAGAATAGAGCAGGTTGTGCTGAACCTTATTGATAACGCAATTAAATTTCTTCCCGATGAGGGAACGCTTACGCTTATCAGCAAAACTGTCGGAAAAACCTGCTTCATAACCGTTAAGGATAACGGAAGCGGGATTCTGCCGGAGGACAGACCGCATATATTCGAGCGTTTCTATAAGGGCGATAAGGCTCACGTAAGGGGACAGGGTACAGGTCTGGGGCTTTCGATATGCCAGAGAATTATGCAGATTCACGGGCAGTCCATCTATCTTGAAAATACCGATGCAGGAACCGCGATAACCTTTACCCTTGAAAGAGCCGATGCGCCCGAGGCGGCAGAAGCGATAATTTCGGAAACAGATAATAAGTAATTATGAGGTGAAATATTATGGATGAATACATAAAGGGAAACAAGGAAGCGTGGGAGGAAGCGTTTGATAATCGCTCCCCCGAATACGGAGCGGATATTGAGAAGCTGCTTGGCGAAAACTTCTGCCCATACGCATACTTCGATTACGGTGTTGCGGATGTACTCAAAAAGTACGATATGCGCGGGAAGAAGATAGGGCAGTTTTGCTGCAATAACGGCAGAGAGCTTCTTTCCCTTGTAAAAACAACGGGCGCGGAAAGCGGAATTGGGTTTGATATTGCGGAGAACATGGTTGCCTTTGCTAATGAGAAGGCTGAAAAGCTCTCCATTCCGTGCCGCTTTATCGCGAAGAATATTCTTGATATCGGCAATGAGTACGATAACAGCTTTGACTTTGTTGTACTGACAATAGGCGCAATCTGCTGGTTCAAGAGCCTTCCCGAGTACTTCCGCATCGTTTGCAGAACGCTTAAAAAGGGCGGTGTTATTATCATGAGCGAGCAGCATCCGATTTCAAATATGCTTGCGACGGACGGGGATAAGGAGTATGACGCGGAGCATCCGCTGAACCTTGCGTTCTCGTATTTCGAGCATGAATGGATAGGGAATGACGGAATGGGCTATATCGCGGGAAAGAGCTATCCCTCAAAAACCTTTACGGATTACACTCACTCGCTTTCAGATATTATTGGCTCTATGTGCGAAAACGGTATTGTAATAACCGGAATGAAGGAATTCGATATTGATATATCCGCAAATTTCCCCGAGCTTGACGGAAAAGGCGTTCCGCTGTCGATGATTCTTGAGGGCAGAAAAGACGCATAACGGCGAAATGATAAGCTGAGCATTATTCACGGAATGCCCAATACAGGGTGTTGATTTTGAAAGCACCGAGCAATTAACGGTTGCTAAAACCTCCTTATGCTTATACTGCGGTCTGCAAACTGCAATACAGCACAAGGAGGTTATTTGGATTATTTATGACACCGCGAGTTTTCATGCATGAAATGCTTATTGCTTACTCCCCGCCTGCTTGCAGGGCAGCAGGATATTTACGTTGAACACATCATTCAGGGTGCTGAAGGTTATTGTGCCGCCGTATTTATCCGCTGTCAGCTTCATGCTCCTTACGCCGAAGCCGTGGCGCACCTTGTCTTCGCTTGTGGTTTGCGGCAGACCGTTTTGAATCTGTATGTTTCCGCTGTAATAATTGCGGCAGGTGACGGCGAGCAGGTCGTTGCGCGGCTTTACGGAGAGCGAAATGATTCTGTGATCCTCGCTAAGCTGCAAAACCGAATGAATTGCGTTTTCAATTAAGTTCCCGAAGAGCGAGTAAATGTCGGCAGGGCGCATGAAGTCGAGCTTTTCGCCGTCCACAATATAGTTTATAACTATTCCGTTCCTTTGGCAGAACAGGCTCTTTTCGGCTAGGATTACATCCAGCGCCTCGTTGCCGCTCTTAATCATGGAATCATAGATATTTATGTTCTTCTCTATCTCCTTAAGGGCTACGGGGTCGATGGTGTCCGCGTGGCGCAGGTTGTGAATCTGATGGCGCATATCGTGGCATTTGATGTTAATAATGTCAATAGTTTCCTTTGAAATCTCGTATTGCTTATGCTCCTGCTGCCGGAGCTGGTCGATGATGAGCAGCTCCTCCTTGAGCGTTTTCCTGAAAAGCTGCCCGAACAGCACAAGCAGGCAAAGCAGCGAGCTGATAAGATTTGTAACCGTAAAGCATACGAAATAGGTCATATCCTTTGTTGTCAGGCGGTGGATGTCCGCAACGGAGCTTAAAACTATATCCAGCAATAACACTAACAGAATTATTGCGATTGTGGCGGAATTGCCGATTGCGATGTTTTCGCCGTACTTTATGCGCCGCGCAAAGCGGTAGTAAATAAAGGTGTACATTGCGGCATAGAGGGCGATAAACAAGGCGATATTGAGATAGTCGAAGCGCATGCTTCCGTCCGCCAAAACGTGATATGCCGCCTGATGACCAATGAGCGCTCCGATAAGCTTATAGCTTATTGAGCATATGTGCTGCACGCTGTAGCCCGCGATTGCGCAGAACGCCGCGTCCTGCCATGATATGCTTTGGCACATGAATATATAGGGAATAGTTGCGACAAACAGCACGCTGAAAGAAATAATATAGGAATATATGCTGTTCTCAATAGGCGGCTGTATTACCGCGAAGGAAAAGAGCGCAAGCCCGCCAAGCGTAAGCCGCAGGGCATAGTGCGCGCGCCGCTCAAGCCTTAAAAAGAACAGGGAGCAGGCGCTGAGCAGCGTAAACAGGAAAATTAGGCTGGACAGCCTGTCCATCAGCAGCTGATCGCTCGTCATAGGTTCACCGCTAGATAATTATCCAGCGCCTCTAAAAACTTTTTATGCTTTGCGCGGCTTATTTGCAGCTCATCGCCGCCAACGCGCGCCATTCCGCCCGAAACCGATTCAACGCGCTTTAGGTTCACCAAATAGCAGCTGTTGCAGCGCACAAAGGAATCGTCAAGCTCCTCCTCGGCTTTCTTGAGCGTTCCGTATACTTCAATTCTTTTGCCGTCCGCCGTGTGGTATACAAGCTGATGAGCGGAAACCTCCACATAGGTTATTGCGTCCATCGGCACGCGCAGCATTGTATCGCCGCTGCGGAGGACAATATCCTTATGCACGTCGTTTTGCAGCTTGGCAAGGATTCTGTCCATCTTCATCACGAAATGCGGATACAGCACCGGTTTTACTATGAAGTCCAGCGCGTCCACCTCGTAGCCCTTTACCGCAAACTGCGCCATGTTGGTTACGAATACAAGCGTAACCAAAGGGTCAAGCTTGCGCAGGCGCTGAGAAGCTGCCATTCCGTTCATTCCGCTCAGCATAATGTCCATAAAAACAATATCAAATGTGCCGTCATATTGGTCTAAAAAGCGCTCAGCGCTTGAGAAGCGCGTAATATCGAAGGATAAATCCTTTCCCGTCTGATAGCGCGCGCAATAGCCTCGGAGCTTTTCCGCTTCGATGTCCGAATCCTCAACGACCGCAACGCGTTTTATCATTTCGGAATCCTCCTTTTTATGCACAATATAGCACGGCAAAAATGGACTGTCAAGACGAGCGAGCGGGGCAGTATTCATACTCTCTTTATCATTTTCCGAGGCTGATGCCGTTTATGTCGAAAAACTAACCGATTATGGGAAAAGAATTGCCTTTGTGTGCATGACTTGCTAAACTTCACTCAGAACAGGATGGACGTTCTTATGAATGCCCATTCATTATAGAAAGGTGGAAGACAGGAATGAAGGCTTTCAAACGGTTTACGGCTATGGCTGTTGCCTCTGTGATGCTTCTTGGCTGCGCGAGCTTTGCAAGCGCGGAGGACACCGCGAAGTACACAACCGAGACCACTAAGGACGGTTGGATCAAGGTAACGCAGGAGGGCGGCGAAACTCTCGGCTATTCGCCCGATTCCGGCGTAACGCTTATCGAGCAGGACGGGTTTGCGTTCAAGGATTTAAACAAAAACGGCGCACTGGATGTCTATGAGGACTGGCGCCTTACAGACGAAGAGCGCGCGGCTGATTTGGCGTCAAAGTTGGATATGGATACCATTGCATATCTGATGACGATGACCGGAACCTTTAATGTTGCTGCCGATGGCTCCGATGCTGTTCTGATGGATAACGGTGATAACCAGTACAGTATGATGGAAGCAATCAAGGGTGGACTTCGTTTGCTCTTGACATATGTCAGCAATAATTCCGCAAAAGTTCAGGCAACTTGGAGCAACAATGTTCAGGCACTAACAGAAAAGAGCGATATTTACGGCATTCCTTTTTTAATCGCTACAGATGGCAGAACTTCCTATACTGCCGGAATGAATAGGGTGGCTATTTCTGCTACCTTCAATCCCGACTTTGCCGCGCAGGTTGCTACCATGGCAAAGGAAAAGTATCAGGCAGTAGGTATCTCTTACCTTCTTGATCCTCAAGTTGACGTTGCTTCTGAACCTCGCTGGTATCGAATCAATGGTACTTTTGGCGAAGATCCGGCGCTGTCTAGGGATCTGGCGAACGCTTATATCAGTGCATTCCAATCAACTTATGATGAGAATGGAAATGATCTTGGTTGGGGTGATGATTCTGTAGCCAATACAATGAAGCATTGGCCGAGTGATGCTCCCGGAGAGGGCGGACGTGAGGCTCATAGGGATGTCGGAAAATTCAATGTGTATCCCGGCAATGCTTTTACTACTGGTGTGATTCCGTTTGTTGACGGAGCTATGAACCTTGATAGCAAAACAGGTTCGGCTGCAGCCGCTATGACAAACTATTCAATTGCATATACCGATGACGAGTCTCTTGGTGAATTAGTTGGCGGTGCTTATAGTGAGTATAAAGTTCAGCTGCTTCGTTCCTACGGGTTTGATGGACTGATTATTACTGATGGCAGTGTCACATCTGTAAACCAACGTGCAACTGACTGGGGCGTAAAAGGCTTGACCATGAGTGAAAAGGATTACAAAGCCCTTACTGCGGGTGTTGACCTTTTGCTTGGCAGCCAGAATTACGGTGAAAAAGACTGCATTATTGATGCATATCAGATGATTGTCAATGACATTGGTGAACAAGCTGCGCGTGAGAGATTTGAAAACTCAGCAAGGCGTGTTCTTTTGATTGAGTTCCGTACCGGTATGTTTGAGAATGCATATGTGGACAGTGCTGACGCTCTTGCAATAGTTGACAACAACACAGAAG
>CAZUTB010000141.1:0-5415 GCA_964622905.1 uncultured Oscillospiraceae bacterium
GCGCAGTCAAAGGCTGATAAGCCTTGATGATATTGGAAGGAGTGTGGCTCTCAAAGCCTGTTGACAAGGAGCAGCTATTCAGCGCGGTTGAGAGCGTATGGCAGGCGGAGCGAAAGGCGCAGCTGAATGCGCTTCGCGAAATGGTAGTGTACCGCGCCGAAGGCGGAGACGCTGAGAAGTGCGAGCGGCTTTTGTTCGGGGAAGGGGAGAGCTGCTTTCTTCTGCTCTTTACAAAGGCGGCGGCTCTCTTGCAATCGCCTTCTGTTTCTGCGCTCGGAAGCGATTCCGAGGGCAATTCGCTATACATACTGCCGGCGCCGCTTGAAGGTTCTCCGGAAATCATCAAGGATATCGAGAGCGGAAAGCAGGCGGGCGCAAGCTATGCCAAGTGCCCCGCGACGGCTCAGGCGCTTCGCGCAGCTTATGCGGGCTTGATAAGCAGCGAGCTTGACGAGCAGGAGCTTCGCAGCGCGTACAGGCTCGGTGCGGAGCAGCCCGCGCTGCTGACAGGCGCGCTGGATAAGCTCCTTTATCCCTGCGCAACTCTGCCAGCAAAGGCGGAAAAGCTGAGCGCGCTCATTAGGCTCCTTGGGCTTCATATTGAGCTTTGGAGGCTGCTGCCGCTATTGTCGGGGCGCAAAGGCTTGTCGGAAAGAATTGCGGAGCAGCTGATTCAGCCGCTTTTTCGCGATGACGCGCTCTCCGATACGGTAAGAAAAATATGCGCATACGTTAAAAGCCGCTATCGCGAGGAAATCTCGGCGATAACGGCGGCAAACGAGGTGTTTGTAACTCCTAATTATCTCAGCACAATCTTTCATCAGGAAACCGGAATGACGTTTACAAACTATGTGAACCTTGCGCGCGTGGACAGCGCCTGCCTCATACTCCTTCAAAAGGAGCATAGCATGGACGAGATTGCGCTCGCCGTCGGCTTTTCAAACACAAATTACTTCTTTAAGGTTTTCCATCAGGTTACAGGAATGACGCCGGGCGAGTATCGCAAGGCGCTGTAAACATCCGCATACCATCGCGCCGCAGCTGCTTGCGGCGCATATTTTATGCCTGTTTCGCGCTTATATCGTCAAGCACCGTCTTTATGTCGGAAGTAAGGCACACGCTTTTATCCGCAATTTCCCGCGGGCAGTATGCCGCGTCGAGGCTGACGGAGGCGTAAAAGGCGTTCTTCTCATTGTAAGCCATTTGCCAGAAGGGGAGCTTGATTATTCCGGGGGTGTTCATTCCCACTCCAAGCTCAAGCAGAAGCATACGCGCGTTCTTGTGGCTGCGGAGATAGTTGTTATAGCGCTTTTGCGCTTTATGCCAGCCCTCATCCTGAACAAAGCGGCCGTCGCAGCGCAGGTTTGTCGTCATGGGCTTGCCGCATACGGGACAGCGAGGTATCAGCTCGTCCGGAATGCGCATATCCTTCTGCTCCGCCATCATCTGGCGGACAATCTTCTCATTATCGTAGGTTTTCTGACAGCATGGCTCGCTGCACTGCCAAAGCCCATAATCGCCCTGCATATAGCAGAGCCTTTCTTTGTCAAAGCCGTGGCGCTGAAACTGATGGTCAACATTTGTGGTTAATACGAAGTAGTCCTTATCCTTCACCAGCTCAAGCAGGGTATTATAAAGCGGCGTCGGCTCAGGCTCGTAGCGGTTTACGAGAATGCTTCTGCTCCACCATGCCCAGAACTCAGCGGGTGTTTTGAAGGGATAAAAGCCGCCCTCATACATATCGCGAATTCCGTACTTTTCGTGGAAATCGGAAAAGTACTTATTAAAGCGCTCGCCAGAGTAGCTTAAGCCCGCGGCGGCGGAAAGCCCCGCGCCCGCGCCGATAAGCACCGCGTCGGCGCTTTTAAGCTCATCGCTGAGCCTGCTTATTTGGCTCAAGTATTCTTCTGTATATTGCTTCATCGGATTCTTTGAATACATTGAAAATCACCTTGATTTTTCTTTCTTTTACTGCGTAATGCCCCCGTACGGCAGAAACTGCAATCCGCGCCGCTTCCTCGTTCGGGAAATGAAATTCGCCCGTTGAAATGCAGCAGAATGCGAGTGAGCTGAGACCCTGCTTTTCGGCTAGGGAAAGGCAGTTTCGGTAGCAGGACGCGAGCGTTTCGCGGTCTTCATCCGTCAGACTGCCCGTTACAATCGGTCCGACGGTGTGCAGTATATATTTGCTTGGCAGGTTGTAGGCGGGCGTAATTTTTGCCTGTCCCGCAGGCTCTTTGTGCCCCTGCGCTTCCATAATGCGCGCGCACCCGGCGCGCAGCTGAACGCCCGCAAAGGTATGAATCGCGTTGTCGATGCAGCTGTGATTCGGGCAGAAGCAGCCGAGCAGGGCGCTGTTTGCCGCGTTTACAATCCCGTCACAGTTAAGGGTTGTTATATCTCCGCGCCATACGCTTAGCCCATCGGAATCATAGCCTAGGGAAGCCGCGTCGGTTATGCCCTTCTTGTCAATGAGCGATTTCAGATACGCATTCTGACCGCTTAAGAATTCGGGCGAAGTCGCTTTAGGCGGGCGCAGGTTGACCAGCGCGCGGAAGAACATGAAGCGGTCTCCGCTAAAGCTCTCTGCCTGCGCCCTGTACTCGGGCATTTCGATTAAAAGGCAGTCAATAAGCCTTTCAAGCTCGTTCATAATGCTTCACCCTCGTTTCTGTCTTGCGCCGAAAACCGACTCCGTGAACCGTATGTTCGCGGAGCCGCTTTCGTTTGCGTGAGTTACAAACCTTTTACTTCTGATACAGGAAGCCGGCTGTCATGCTCAGGTAGTTAGCGCCCGAGTAGTCGGGGAAGGCTTCGTTCATTGCGGCGGTAAAGCTTTCGGCATCGGCGCAGCTGTCAGCAAGCTCCAGCACCTTGCGCAGATAGGCAATCTTTGTCGCAACAGCGTCCTCTCCTTCGGGAGCATAGTGGCTTGTCAGCACAAGGCTGTAATTGAAGCCCTCAAGCTCCTTGATGAAAGCGTTGATATGCTCCTTGCCGGTAAGAATATTGTGGCAGTCGGAGCCGAGCATGTGGATGTACACGCAGTTGATTGCGGGAATCTCCACACCGTAGGCATCGTCGCCCTCATTGCGGATTATGAAATCCACGCCTGCCAAGGTAACGGTGTCGCCGAATTTCACAATGTTTGCTTCGGAAGGCAGCTTTGCGGCAACAACATCGCCAAAGCCTGCAATAAAGTTATCTGTAAGACCGCGGATTGAACCGCCCTCTCCCCAGTTGGCAAGCGCGTTCTCGGTGGTGTAGATGGCTACATCGCCGAAGTTCTCAATTCCGTTGGGATGGTATGCCAGCAGCGCGCCCGCTACAGGCTTGCCAAGGCTGTCAATGTAGCCCTTCCATTCAACCAGGTTTGCGGTGAAGGCGGCGGTTTCGAGCATTACAACGCCCTTGTCGGACTCGATGAGGTAGCACTCGTCGGACAGCGCGTCGCCGATGTTGTAGCTGTGGAGCTTGATTGCGCCGAAGTCATATACGGTCACAGAGCCAAGCGTCAGCGGCGTTGTGCTCTTGCTGTAAGGCGCGCTTTCAGCCATTGCACAGGCGCCGGTCAGCGGCATAGCGAGGGAGAGAAGAAGAGCGGTAAGTTTTTTCATAGTAGGGGTTCCTCCTTGGATTGTGTGCTTGGCGGGGTCTTTCCCGCCCGCAAACAGAGAATAGCACAGCCGAAAACTCCTGAAAAGTACGCACTTTATTGTGCCATAGGCACCCTTCGGTAACTAATGGACGGTTACCTTATGGATACTTTTTGTATTTACAAAGCTTTGCGGGAGTATTGAGCTTGTCAAATTTTTTTCTTGACGGCTTAGAAAAGCGCGCTTATACTTTCGTTAGTTTCAATTTGAATGCAGGTATCCTGCGGAAACCAAGGAGGCTGTGCAATGGAAAAGAGAGAATTGCCCGTATGTCCGGTAGAAACGACGCTGACGCTTATCTCCGACCGCTGGAAGGTGCTTATCCTGCGCGATTTGTTCACGGGAACAAAGCGCTTTGGGGAACTGAAAAAGTCCCTTGAGGGCATATCGCAGAAGGTGCTTACCGCGAATCTTAAGGATATGGAAGCAAACGGGCTGCTAACCCGCAAGGCGTATCCTGAGGTGCCGCCGCGCGTTGAGTATTCGCTTACGGAAACGGGCAGAAGCCTCCAGCCGATAATCCGCGCAATGTTCGACTGGGGAATAGGATACAAGCAAAAGAACAACTCGCCCACGAATTCTATGGTGGATGCGCTTGGCAAAGCTTTAAGATAACGCTGCGCTCTCGGAGCAAGCAAGATTGCTCCGGTTATCACTTTTCTGATTATGGTAAACCACTTGATTACGGTTTCTTTGCTAAATACAGCGCAATTGTGTTGTTATGAATCATTTTATTGCCGTGCCGCCTTACAGCCGCGCGAACGCCATCGTAGTACGGAGTTTTGTATGGCTCCCGCAGTGTGATATGCCCTATCTGCGTGCTTGCAAGGTATTCTGCGTATTCATCGGCGTTGTAGGTTTTTACTTCCTTCCAGTCGCGATAGTTAAAATCAACAAAGCCGTAGTTCTGCGCGTGCTCGTACACCATTTTGCAGGTATGCACCGCATCCACATAAAAATGCTCCTCGGAAACCCTTTGAAGCTCGTTGTACAGCTCGCCGTTCGGCGTTTTATCATCTGTCCTGGTCATAAACATAGCGAGCGTTCCGCCGCTTTTCAGCAAGCTGTATATCTTCGGGAAAGCAATCCTTTCCGGAATCCATTGTATTGTCGCGGCTGAAAATACAAGGTCAAACTTCATATCTCCGAAATCGTATGTTTCAAAATCGGCATTGACTATATGAAAACACTCATAATCTGCGAACTTTTTCCTGTCATATTCCGTAAAATTTTCGCCAAGCTCGATGGCTAAGTAATTGCTGCCGGTTTTCAAAAATGGCTCTGTCGCCTGCCCCGACCCGGGACCTATTTATAGAACGGACGAGGACGGAGAAATATCGGTATATTGGATAACGGTGTCAAAAAGCTCCTTGCAGTACCGCTGCCGCCATTTGTCGAATTGCTAGGGAATACTGTCAAACGTCTTCCTAAAGTCCATATTTATGCCCTCCGCTTTATTGTATATGCATTATAGCATAAATGAAGGCGCTGTGACACGAATCGTTGTAAAGCATAATAACTGCCGAAACGCAAAAGCACGAGAGCAACAATAATTATCGCTCCCGTGCTGATTTTTGTGTTTATGCCTGAGGCAGAGCCTGCACCGCATCTGTGGCTAAGCTTTCCTCATCGACGGTCTCAAACTCGCCGTCCTGCTGATTGTCTGCGCCGTTATCGGTATTGTCGGTGTTATCCGTATTATCGCCATTCACATCGTTATCGGTGTTATCGTCCTCGCTGTCCTTGTCGTCCTCCTGTT
>CAZUTB010000142.1:0-5376 GCA_964622905.1 uncultured Oscillospiraceae bacterium
GCTGTTCCTATGCAGCAAAGCACAAAAGCGACCGCCCACAATACGAATTTGCGAACCTTCTCCATGATACATACCTCCGGAAATTTTTAGCCTGTGCATCGCTGCGTCAGCACGGGCGCTTTAAGCTTTCCTTCAGCATTATATCATCAACTTTTACTTTTTCATCCCCATAATATTCGGCAACGTATTTTACTGTTATCAAGCCGCTGTGATAAATAGGAATTAGGCTGAATAATCGCATAACGCCAAGCTGTAAAGCGCCGCGACTCATAGTGCATAATCTCATGCAAACGAGCAATCAAGAATAAACCGAACGCCGAATTACTTGTTCTTGAGCTTTTCAAGCTCCTCAATTCCGTCCGCAATGCCCTTTGCCAAAAGCTGATGATACTGCGGTGTTGAAAGCAGCTGATCCTCAACCTGATTGCTCATATAGCCAAGCTCTATAAGGAAGGCAGGCATTTTTGCCCAGTTGTTTGCGACATAGGTATCATTAAGCTTTGCAAAGCCGTTCTGCTGACCCGTAGCATTCTTTATGGCGGTGAGCAGAGTGTTAGCCCAAAGGCTGTATTCTTTGGCTGTCCCGAGCGCCTGAGCATAGGTGGATTTATAGGGGCTGAAAACCCTTATCGAGTTGGATTTGCTTTTCTCGGTATTGTCTGCGTGAAGGCGAAGAAAATAATCAGCATTCGCGTCATTGGCTATTCCCGCGCGCTTCAGATTATCAAGCCCCGCGTCCTGAACCTCCCTTGTCATAATAACGGTTGCGCCCCTGCTCAAAAGCTCATCGCGCACCACAAGCCCTATCTGGAGCATTACTATGGACTCAAGGCGGCGGGTGTATCTTCCGCGCGCCATTCCCGCAACAGTAACCTTAGTTCCCGAGATTCCGGGTCCACGCGGCTCGGTTTTCTTGACATATACCGACTGATGCCCGGGGTCTATGCAGACGGTAACACCGCTGAGCGTTCCGCTCTCCGCCTTTTCCACCGCAGGATAAGGCTCAAACTCGGGTGAAACCTCGGTATACGTCGCAAGCTTTTTCTCGTCTGCGGACTGTATCTCAATCTTTACGCTCATTCCGGGATGAATAAAGGAAAGCGGCGCGCTGCCCTCAAATTTGCCTTCATTTGATAAAAGGGCGAACATTCCGGTTGTGAACTTCGAGCTGTATTTTACAAGCACGAAGGGATAATCCGGAGCAGAAAAGGAAATATCAATTCCGCTTTCGGTCCACTTTGCGGAGTAGTTTGTAACCTTGTCCCCCTCCGCAAAAGCGGCAGCGCCCGAAAGCATAATAAGCGCAAGCAATAGCGATACGATAGTTTTAACTGCATTCCTCTTCATTCTTATTCCCTCCTGCGTAAGCGAAAACTTTGCTTATATTACAAAGTATAGAATAGTATTTGCGCTTTGTAAATGCGCAGGCGGCAAATACAGAAATTTATTGCTCAAAGAATCCCGCTTATTTTAGCAAGCCTTTGTGAATTCGTTGACAGTATCCCCGTAAGCGTAGTATAATAATGCGTTGTTTTCAGGATTCTAATGCTTGGAGGCTGAGTGATGGCACAGCAACAGTCGGATTTCATGCGGGAGGTCGAGCGGCGCAGAACCTTCGCAATTATCAGTCACCCTGACGCCGGAAAGACCACGCTTACCGAAAAACTGCTGCTCTACGGCGGCGCAATCCGGCAGGCGGGCAGCGTGAAGGCGAGAAAAGCCGAACGGCACGCGACCTCCGACTGGATGGAAATAGAAAAGCAGCGCGGAATTTCCGTAACCTCAAGCGCTATGCAGTTTGAGTGGAACGGCTGCAGGATAAACATTCTTGACACCCCCGGGCACCAGGATTTCAGTGAGGACACCTACCGTGTGCTTGTGGCTGCCGATTCAGCCGTAATGCTCATTGACGCTGCGAAGGGCGTTGAGGAGCAGACGATAAAGCTTTTCAAGGTTTGCCGCCTTCGCAATATTCCCATCTTCACCTTTGTGAACAAGATGGACAGAGCGGCGAAGGATCCCTTTTCATTAATGCAGGAGCTTGAGGATGTTCTCGGAATCCGCGCTTACCCCGTCGATTGGCCTATCGGCACGGACGGCGATTTTCAGGGTGTTTACCACCGCGATGACAGGACGGTTGAGCTTTACGCGGGCGGCGACCATGGAAAAACGCAGGTGCAGAAGCGCGAGATATCAATAGACGACCCCGAGATAGAAAACGTGCTTGAGGCGCATTACTTAAAAAGGCTGAGGGACGAAACGGAGCTGCTTGACGTAGCTGGCGATGAGTTCGACCTTGGCAAGGTTCGCAGGGGCGAGCTGACCCCGATGTTTTTCGGAAGCGCGATAACCAATTTCGGCGTTGAGCCGTTCCTGAACCGCTTCCTGAGCTACACTCCCCCGCCTCTGCCCAGAGAGAGCGACGCGGGCGAGATTCAGCCGACCGATGAGGATTTTTCGGGCTTTGTTTTCAAGATACAAGCCAACATGAACCCCGCGCACCGCGACAGGCTCGCGTTCCTGAGAATAGTGAGCGGAACGTTCAAAAAGGGCATGGAGGTATGGCATTCCTCCTCCAATAAGATTGTTCAGCTAAAGCAGCCGCAGCAGTTTATGGCGGACGAGCGCGAGAGCGTTGAGGTTGCCTACGCGGGCGACATCATCGGGCTTTTCGACCCCGGATATTTCCGCTTAGGCGACACGCTGACGACGGGAAAGCGGTTCCATTTCGGCTCTATACCGGTGTTCGCTCCGGAGCATTTCCGCAGGGTGAGCGCAATGGACTCGATGAAGCGCAAGCAGTTCGTAAAGGGGCTTACGCAGCTGAGCGAGGAGGGCGCGATTCAAGTATTCCACCGCACGGAGCAGGGGCGCGACGAGTTGCTTGTTGGCGTTGTCGGAATGCTGCAATTCGACGTTCTGGAGCACAGAATGCGAACGGAGTACGGAGTGGAGCTTCGCATGGAGGAGCAGGATTACCGCTACGCAAGATGGGTAGTGGATACTCCCAAGGAGATAGAGGATTTGAAGCTCACGTCCACCTCCGCGCGCGCGGTAGACCGAGTAGGCAGTCCGGTGCTTCTGTTTGAAAACGACTGGTCAATAAGAATGGCGCAGGAGAACAACGAGGGGCTTACGCTCACCGATACCTCGGCGCTGACCGACCAAAAGAGCAGCCTGTAAGCGGCGGGAGAGCCCGCCATAAGAGAGAAGAGGATAAGTATGGTACGCAACGACATCCGCAACATCGCAATTATCGCCCACGTTGACCACGGCAAGACCACCCTTGTTGACGAAATGCTCAAGCAGGGCGGCATCTACCGCGAAAACCAGCAGACCGTTGAACGCGTTATGGACTCGAACGACATCGAGCGCGAGCGCGGAATAACGATTCTGGCAAAGAACACCGCTGTACATTACAAGGACACCAAAATCAATATTGTTGACACTCCCGGCCATGCCGATTTCGGCGGCGAGGTTGAGCGCATATTGAAAATGGTTGACGGCGTGCTTCTTCTGGTTGACAGCTTCGAGGGCCCGATGCCGCAGACCCGCTTCGTTCTCAAGCACTCTCTTGATTTAAACCTACCCGTTGTTATTGTCATCAACAAGATGGACAGACCCGACGCGCGCTGCGAGGAGGTTGTAAACGAGGTTTTTGACCTGTTTATCGACCTTGAAGCGGACGAAAAGTATCTGGACAGCCCCGTTGTTTACGCCTCCGCCAGAAAGGGCACTGCAACCCTTGACCTTAAGAATGAAAACGACAACCTGATTCCGCTCTTTGACACCATAATGGAGCATATTCCCGCTCCGGAGGGCGATAACGAAGGCCCCGCGCAGGTGCTTATTTCCACTATCGACTATAATGATTACGTAGGAAGAATCGGCATAGGCAGAGTTACGCGCGGAACGCTCAAGGAGGGCATGATGGCGGTTCGCTGCCATTACGACAAGCCGGGCGCTAACTCCGTTCCGTTCCGTCTTACGAGTATGTTCGCGTTTGATGGACTCAGACGCGTGCCGATTCAGGAAATTTCGATGGGCGATATTGTTGCGCTTACAGGAATGAGCGATATTTCCATAGGCGATACCATCTGCGACCCGCAGAAGGCTGACCCGCTGCCCTTCGTTCACATCAGCGAGCCTACCGTTACAATGACCTTCTCTGTTAACGACAGCCCTTTTGCGGGCAGAGAGGGACAGTTTGTCACCTCCCGTCATTTGAGGGCGCGCCTCTTTAAGGAATTGCAGACGGACGTTTCTCTCCGCGTTAAGGAGACCTCGCCCGACACCTTTGAGGTTTGCGGACGCGGCGAATTGCACCTTTCCGTGCTTATCGAGAATATGCGCAGGCAGGGCTATGAGTTCCAGGTCAGCAAGCCGCAGGTGCTGCTCAGAGAGATTAACGGCGAGGTCTGCGAGCCTATCGAGAGAATGGTTGCGGACGTTCCGCAGGAGTACGCTGGCGCTGTTATTGAGAAGATTGGACGCCGCCGCGGGCAGATGGTGCATATGGGCAACGCAGGCTCGCGCATCCGCCTTGAGTTCCTCGTTCCCTCGCGCGGGCTTTTCGGCTACCGCTCCGAGTTTATGACGGACACCCGCGGAGAGGGCGTAATGAGCGCCGTTTTCGAGGATTACGAAGCGCTCAAGGGCGATATCCCGCACCGCAATGTTGGCGCGCTTATCTGCTTTGAAACGGGCGAAGCTACCCAGTACGGGCTTTTCTATGCTCAGGACAGAGGAACGCTTTTCGTAAGCGCCGGAATGCAGGTATACGCGGGCATGATTTGCGGCTCGAACGCGCGCCCCGACGATATAGTAGTCAACATCTGCAAGAAGAAGCACGTTACCAATATGCGCAACGCGAGCGCGGCAGAGGACGGTCTGCGCCTTGTGTCGGTTCACCCGCTTACGCTTGAGGAGTGCCTTGAGTTCCTTGACGATGATGAGCTGCTTGAGGTAACGCCTATCAACCTGCGTATGCGCAAGCGCATTCTTTCCGCAGAGCTGAGGGCAAAGACCGCCGCCAAGCAGAAGGCGGGAGTAATGGCGGAGGATTGACGCTGCGCGAACGCGAAGCGTTCGCTACGCTTTCGGCGCACGTCTGCTAAGGCAGGCGTGCGCCGAGTTTTCATCATTTTCTTGTTCAACCTGCGGTTGAACGGGCAGAAAATGATGAAAGGAAGCGGGATAAATCCCGCTCCTCGGGGCGGCAAAGCCACCCAAAGCGGATTACAAAAAAAGGGATGCTCCCTTCTTTACTTCCTGCCAAGTTAGTGTCAATAAAGATACATAGACAGCGGTATTTCTATTGACGTTGACACCATAATATGGGTAGGGGCGGATTCAATATCCGCCCGAACCATTCGC
>CAZUTB010000143.1:0-5370 GCA_964622905.1 uncultured Oscillospiraceae bacterium
TCCGTAGGCTCGGCGGTCGGCATTTCCTTCCGCGATATATACAGCCTGTAATTCGGCATATCGTCGGTGGAGCTGTCTCCGATTATCCTGTAAATATCAATGGACTGGGACGCGCTTGAGCCGTTGTCCTGAACTCCGGAAAGGAGTGTGTTGTTTCCGGGGAAGAACTCCGCGTCGGGATATTTCGTATCAAAGATTGAGAACGTCAGCCCGTCAAGGGGCGCGTCGGAGGGCAGAACAGCCCAAAACGCATTCTCATAGCCGCTGTAGCCCATGCGGTAAGCGTAGGTAATCCTCGTTTCGCTTCCCACGGTATAGCTCAGCGCTATCGTCACGTTGTCCTCGGCGGCAAACGCCGCCGCTCCGGGTACAAGCTGAAGCAAGAGCAGCAGCGCCGATGCTATCAGCGCAGTCAGCCTGCGTCCCAGTGCTTTCAATCTCATTTCCATGTTCCTTCCTCCTCTTTGGCACCATGCTTTTTAGGCAGGTGCAAACGCCTTTTTAGTCGGCGGGACAAGTTAATTCGGCAGTTTCGCGTATTCGCTGAAAATCGCTCGCTGAGAAAATCTCAGATTGCTTAATTGTAAGGAATCCGCGGCTTATTGTCAATATCGCGGGGCTTTCCTCGGGCTCTCTCGGTCTTTCTTGCAGGATTTTTCAGCACCTTAGCGAAATTCATACGTCATATGCTTTCACGTCCTCCGTTTTGCTTGAGGTTTTAAGCAAAAGTCAGGGAGGCGAAGGGCTGAATCACGCTTAAACAGCGTTAACGGGAGGCTGCTTATGCAGAAATCCGGTTTTCCGATAACCGATGACAGCAAGCTGCGCGAAACCAAGGTTAAGAGCGCTGAAATCTTTACGGGCAGGGTAATCCATGTGCAGCAATGGGAGGTTCTCTGCGCCGACGGGAAACCCGCAGGGCGCGAGATTGTGCTTCATAACGGCGCTTCCGCCATCGTTCCTGTTGACGATGAGGGCTATGTCACAATGGTCAGACAGCATAGGGTCGCCGTTGACGAATGCACTTGGGAGATTCCTGCCGGCAAGCTTGACAGCGCCGATGAAGATCCGTTCCTCTGCGCAAAGCGCGAGCTTGAGGAGGAAACGGGGCTTCGCGCGGAAAACTGGACGAAGCTCACCAAGGTTATCACCACTCCGGGCTTCTGCTCCGAGCAGATTTCGCTCTTTCTCGCAACCGGTCTTTCTCAGCATGCCTCTCATACTGACGCGGACGAGTTCCTGAACGTTGCGCGTGTGCCGCTTTCCGAGGCGCTTGACGCCGTAATGCGCGGCGAAATCAGGGACGCAAAGACGGCACTGGGGCTTTTGATGGCGGCAAGGCTTCTCGAAAAGGGCAAGTGAATACCTCTGCCTGCCACCAACAATAAGAACGAACCGGGCAGGGCAACTTATCCGCTTCCACTAAATATTTTGTTTGGAAGGAGTGTATTATTATGGCACGAACCGAAAGAGATGCGCTTTCCAATATAGGAATTGTCCTTGGCGTAATGGTTATCCTTATTCTTATTATCGGAATAGCCATATTCGCTTACGGCGCTTCCGCACCCGGGCAGTATACCATGGCGGATTTCATGCGCGACTACGCTCCCTCGCTGACTGCCGGAGGTCATTCTCTTTGATTCAGCGTGCTTTCGGTATCTTTTCACGCTTTCCCGTATTGAAGGGAAGGCTGGTTTCTCTCAGGCAGCTTACCATGAAGGACGCGGACGATGTTTTTGAGTATTCGTCCGACCCCGTCGTGGCAAAAACTGTGCTTTGGCTGCCCCATACGCATATATCGGAAACAAGGGCATACCTGCGCTATGTCCTCAGGCAGTATAAGCAAAACGAGCCGTGCAGCGTTGCGATAGCCGAGAACAAAACCGATAAGGTTGTCGGAACAATGAGCGTTATGTGGGTAAACGAGGATAACGCAAGCGCGGAAATAGGCTACAGCCTCAGCCGCGATTACTGGAACAGGGGATACATGACCGAGGCGGTTTCGCTTATCCTGTCCTTCCTTTTTGACGAGCTAGGGCTTAATCGCATAGAGGCGCAGCACCAAACAGATAATCCCGCCAGCGGAAGGGTAATGCAGAAAAACGGAATGCAGCATGAAGGAACAATGCGTCAGCGCATTTTCAACAAAACCCGCTTTGTCGATGTTGAGGCATACGCGATTCTTTATGAGGATTACTGCCGAATGAAGGGCAGACCCGCAGAGCGCCGCTATCCCTTGGGCGGGCTTTACAGAATGTAGACGAGAGTATACCAGTAGTATATGCCGGAGCATTGCTGCTATATGCATAAGCGATTTATACATATTATTACTCTAAAATAGTGCTTGCAAAGCTTCCGGTCTTATGCTATACTATCACTCGTTCCGATTGGGATTATAGCTCAGTTGGTTAGAGCGCCACGTTGACATCGTGGAGGTCATAGGTTCGAGCCCTACTAATCCCACCAGACTGAAAGCCTTGAAACGTAAGCGTTTCGGGGTTTTCTTTTATTCCATATAAGCAGCGCATCACTTATTTCGTTTACAAAGGAGAGATAAATATGCTGGTATACGGACCGACAGGCGCTTTGAGCGAGTATCAGTATAAAGGCGGCGTTTTTCACGGAGTTCACTATGGCGATTATCACGAAGACAGCAAGGCGCTGTTTGAAATGGTAGATAAAGAGGAAGCGTACCTTTTGAAATCTCCGCAGAAGCGAAAGATTCTGTTTGACCTGTATTACACGGATTTATCTCCGGAAGTGACAGCTTATCTGGTTAAGCATATTTCCCATATTTCATCCCGCATTATCAAAATTGCTTTTGCCGCCGAGCCGGAGGAATTGCGGAAGCTTAAGCGCGCGATAAAGAAGGAAGCTCCGATTCCCTTTGGCTGCTGTATGTTTAATGAGGATCAGGACACCGATAAGACCTGGCTTGTAAGCGACGGCTGCAAATAAGCCTTCGCAAAATAATGATATAATGCAAATAAAGCTTTGCGGAAAGAACAGAAGAAAAGAATATGAAGATTACAGTAATCAACGGTCAGAATCATAAGGGCAGCACCTACCATATCGGCAAATTGCTTACGGATAAGCTCGCGCAAGAAAACGAGATAACCGAATTCTTTCTCCCGCGCGACCTCAGCCACTTCTGCCTTGGCTGCTATCAATGCATTGAAAACATAGAGAAATGCCCGTTCTACTCCGAAAAGAAGGTTATTCTTGACGCAATGGAGCAGTCGGAGCTGCTGGTCTTTACAACGCCTAATTACTGCTTCGGACCGTCCGCGCAGATGAAGGCGCTTATCGACCTGTTCTTTGATTTCTGGATGTCGCATCGTCCGCTGCCGTGGATGTTCAAAAAGAAGGCGGTTGTTATTTCTACCTGCGCCGGCGGCGGAGCTAAGGCTGCGGCAAAGCAGATAAAAAGAGCGCTGCTCTATATGGGCGTTCCGTATATCAGGCAGTATACTGTTGCTGTTCAGGCGCCTAACTGGGATACGATTAAGCCGAAGAAAATGGCGAAGATTGAAAGGGGCGTCGCTCGTCTTGCGGCTTCTGTCCGAAAAGCTCGCAATCCAAAGGCGGGAATCAAATCGCGCTTCTTGTTTTGGATGTTCTCGGGAATGCATAAATCCGGCTGGGACAGCTCGCCGACAGAGCGCAAATACTGGCTCGATAACGGCTGGATTAAGGATAAAACGGCAAAGCAATAAATGCTTGCGGCTTCACGATTATTGCTGCGAATGCAGTGAAAGTTAATAGCTAAAGCAAAAAGATTTTATGGAGGAGAATATTATGACAATAACCGAAAAGGATTTTTACTCTGACAAAAACATCAGGATACACTATGGCGAAGCTGAAAACAGCAAAGCGCCGCTGCTGCTCATTCATGGGCAATGTATGTGCTTTAAGGATTACGACAGCGTAATTGACGCTCTTAGCGAAAAATACCATGTGTTTGCTGTGGACTGCATCGGGCACGGAAAGAGCGAAAAGGACAAATCGCTATATACCTGCAAAATAATCGGCGACTTCCTGTGCGAGTTTATACAGAAGCAAATAGGCGGGAAATGCTTCGTTAGCGGGCATTCCTCGGGCGGAATCTTAGCCGCATACATTGCCGGAAGGCTTCCGGAGCTTGTCAGCGGCTTGCTGCTGGAGGACCCGCCCTTCTTTAGCGTTGAGCCGCAGGAAATGCAGAATACCTTTGTATATAAGGATGGATTCCAGATATTCCATAACTTTATGGCGCAGAAGGAGGAAAAGGAATTTTTGCCGTATTATCTTGAGAACAGCTATATATTCGGTCTGTTCGGCAAGAAGTTTCAGAAGCGCCTCTCCGATGAAGCGAGGGTATATTTGCAGGCGCATCCGGGCGAGGAGCTTAAGCTTAAGCGCGTTAAGCCGAAGTCCCTGCACGGCTATCTCTATATTTATGACTTTGATTTCATGTTTGCGGAGAGCTTTTATACCGGCTCATGGTTTGACGGCGTGAATCAGGAGGAAATACTAAAGGCAGTCAAATGCCCCACCGTCTACCTGAAAGCCAAAACGAAATACGGACCTCATAAAGTGCTTTGGGCGGCAAACACAAACGAGGCGTCCGATAAGATGCAGAGCCTTTTAGCAAACAGCAAACGCATTGTTATCAGGAGCGGGCATGATATACATTTTGAGAAGCCCGAGGAATTCGTAAAGGCAATGGCTGTATTATCCGAAAAATGCGAAGACTGACCGCCGACGACGGCGGGATAACAGAAAAGCGTTAATCTGTATCAATGCGCAGGGAGCCGAAAGGTTTTCTGCGCATATTAACATACCTCCTTGCTTTTTCACCGCAATTGACATCCAAATCGCCTAGCTATATAATAGTCAAGAAAATAACAAGGAAGGGCGTAGAAGATGAGCGGACATATTTCCGATGCGGTTATACGTCGGCTGCCGGGATATTACAGGCAGCTCAGGTTGCTTGAAAAGGAAGGCATTGAGCGTATTTCCTCGCAGGAGCTTGCCCGGCAGATGAATCTGACCGCCTCGCAGATAAGGCAGGATATCAATTGCTTCGGCGGCTTCGGTCAGCAGGGGTACGGCTATCGCGTTCAGGAGCTGAAGGAGCATATCGGCGCGATTATGGGGCTTGACGAGCGGCACAGGATGATTCTTATCGGCGCGGGAAATATCGGCCATGCCGTTGCGAATTATCCTACGTTTCAAGCTGAGGGCTTTGTTACGGTAGGCGTTTTTGATGTCCGTCCCGAGGCTATCGGCAGGAATGTTGCAGGCTGTGTTGTAAGGGGAATGGACGGGCTTGAGGAGTTCATAGCGGAAAACGATGTGACCCTTGCTGTGCTTGCAGTTCCGGGCGAT
>CAZUTB010000144.1:0-5348 GCA_964622905.1 uncultured Oscillospiraceae bacterium
TGCCTAAGTAGGCGTTTACTTTTCCTGAAACGTGTATTCGTTCCTGCACAGCCCGCTGTTTTTTGTTCCGAGGGCGTGGGGGCAGGCAAGCGTCGCGGCAGGGAAGCTCTGCGCAATGACGATAACGGATTTGCACTCCGGCATAACGTCAAAGGGATGAAAGCCCTTCGGCGCTCCGCAAAGCGCCTTGGGGTCTGCTATTCCGCATAAATCCGCGCCCATAAGGAATAGGGTCTGCTTGATCTCAGCCGTTCTCTTTTCTATATCCGTCCTTCTTTTGCACCTGCCTCAAGCTTATCTACTTCGATTATACAGCATATCGCATTTTTTGTAAATTCGGAGCAAGTGCGCTTCGCTTGCTCCGGTTTGCATACTTATACTATCCACTTGTGCCCGTCGGGATAGAGCTTCCTTAATGCTGCTTGCAGGAACGCCCTGCTTTCCTCGCTCATAAGCGGATAGGCAAGGTCAAAATCCGCCTGATAGCCCTCGCGCTCCGTATCCGTTGACTTATACAGAAGGCAAAGCTCCGGAGCAAGGTACGGAAGCCCGTCCCGACTAAGGAACGCCCTTTCAAGCGGAAGGGAAACGCTCTTATCCCGCGCGTAAAGGAAATCGGTTTCCGTTCTGTCGTTGAATAGAATCTCGATAAAGTCCGCCTTTACCTGATTTCCATGGAAAAACTCAAGCCGGAAAACGTCCTCGCCGCCCTCCGGATAGAGTTTGAAAAGCTCGCAGCCGTCCTTTGCGCAGAAGATATTGCGCTTTATTCTCATCTGCTTTGCGGTGTCGGTAATCCTGTGAACCTTGCCGCCGCCGAGCATTTCATAAACGGAAAAGCCCAGCGAAAGCATATAGGCAATAATTTTGTCGCGCTCGCTCCAGTAGGCGAGTATGTCAATATCCCCGTGGGCGCGGGTATTTCTTCCTATGAACATATCCACAGCCCTGCCCCCGCAGACGGCGTACTCAAAGCCGCCGCCCGAAAGCAAAAGCAGACATCCTTTGTCAGCTCATCGGGAACGCCGCTCATGCCATCTGCTCCGAAAGCTTTGCGCCGCCAAGGATGTGCGCGTGGAGGTGCATAACCGTCTGCGCGCCGTTTTCGCCCGCGTTCATGATAACGCGGTAGCCGCCCTCGTCAAGCCCAAGGGCGCGCGCGGTGTTCTGAATTGCGCAGAGGAAGCCCGCCGCCTCCTTATCGCTGAGCGCGCTTGCCTCGGTCATATTCTTCACATGGTGCTTGGGGACAACAAGCACATGAACGGGCGCCTGCGGGTTCAAATCCTTGAAGGCGCAGGCGTATTCGTCCTCGTAGACCTTGGTGCTTGGAATTTCGCCGCCGATAATCTTGCAGAAAATGCAGTCGTTCATATCAATTCCTCCTATGAAAGCTTACGCTTCGTTTGTTATATTCTGGTTTTTTCGTGTAAGCTCGACCTCGATAATATTATGGAGAGCGCCCTCGCAGAGCGGCGCGCTTACCTCGATATACTCCGGTGTGTAGCCCGTCATGCTTCCGCCCTCCGCGCGCTCGAAAAGCACGGGACGGGTTTTACCGACCATTGCCGCCTTGTACTTTTCCGAAAGCTCCGCGCCTATTGCGATAAGGATTCTTGCGCGCCTTTCCTTTTCCTCGCGGGAAAGCGCTCCGGGCATTTCCGCCGCCTTGGTTCCCTTGCGGGAGGAGAACGGGAAAACGTGCAGCTTCATGAAGCCGACCTTTTTGACGAACTCGCAGGTTTCCTGAAATTCCTCCTCGGTTTCGGCGGGAAAGCCCGTCAGAACATCAGTGGTGAATGCGGGAAAGGGATAAACCTCGCGGAGGCGCTCTACCGCCCGCATATACTGCGCGGTGTTGTACCTTCTCTGCATACGCGCAAGCACGCTGTCGCTGCCCGATTGAAGCGCAAGATGGAACTGCGGGCAGACCTTTTTGTTCTCCGAAATGCCCTTGGCGAACTCGTTGGTAACAAGCGTCGGCTCAAGCGAGCCAAGGCGGATGCGCTCTATTCCCTCAGGGCTTGAAGCCGCCGTAACCGCGTCAAGAAGGGTCGTTCCATCGCCAAAATCCCTTCCGTAGCTGCTAAGGTGAATTCCTGTAAGCACAAGCTCCTTATAGCCCGCCTCGGCGAGCCTCCGCGCCTCTGCCTCAATTTCGCCCACTCCGCGCGAGCGAACACCGCCGCGAACGGAGGGAATTATGCAGTAGGCGCAATGGTTGTCGCAGCCCTCCTGAATCTTAAGCACTGCGCGGGTATGCCCCTCCTGCCGCTCTATTGTCATTTCCTCAAAAACCGCGCCCGCAAGCGGCTCAACGGCGGAAAGCCTCTCCTGCCTTGAGCGCTCGTAAAGCTCTATAACCTCGGCGCGCCTCTGCGTTCCCAAAACGAGCGTAACCCCCGCTTCCTTCAGGAGGTTTTCGCCCTCGCGCTGCGCAAGGCAGCCGCAGAGGATTATGTCCGCCTCGGGGTTCTGCCGATGAACACGGCGGGTAAGCTGCATACTTTTTTTGTCGCCCGTTCCGGTAACCGTGCAGGTGTTTATAAGGTAAACGTCCGCGCGCTCCGTTATCGGCACGACGGTGTAGCCCTTTTTGATGAAAAGCTCGAGCATAGCCTCCGTGTCATACTGGTTGACGCGGCAGCCTAGCGTATGCGCCGCAATTTTCGGCAAAAAATCACCCTCCGATTTATTCCAAATCGCCCTTTATTGCGAGTATTGCCGAAAGCGCGGCAAGCCCCGCGGTTTCGGTTCTGAGAATTCTTGCACCAAGTGATACGGGTTTAGCGCCAAAGCTTATCAGCTGCTCCGCCTCGCCCTGCGTTATTCCGCCCTCGGGTCCTATAATAACGCCTATTTTTAGTGCCGATGGGCATTCCGCGAGCGCCTGCGGGATTCCGAAGCCCGTCGGCGCTTCCTCCCACGGCATCAGAAGCAAATCCTGCGCGCTGAGCAGCGTTTCCGCCTCGGAGGGTGTCATCGGGTCATACAAATCGGGGCAAAGCCCGCGCCCGCACTGCTTCTGCGCCTCGCGCATAATCTTCTCATAGCGCGCGCGCTTCTTGGCGTTTTCGCCCGCCTCCTGCCTTGCAACGCAGCGGCTCAGCTTAAGGGGAGCTATCGCGGCAGCGCCGATTTCCGTCGCCTTTTGCAGTATATGCTCCAGCTTTTCAGCCTTGGGAAGCCCCTGAAACAGCGTTACGCGCGTTTTAGCCTCCCTATCCTCTGTCTCCGAAATAAGCTCAAGCTCGCAGCGCTTTTCGTCCACAAGCGTCAGGCGCGCCGTATAGATTCTGCCGCCCGAAAGCGCCTCAATTTCGTCGCCCTCGCTAAGGCGAAGCACGCGCGCCGCGTGGCGGCTCTCGTCCCTCCCAAGGCACAGCGTCTGCGGCCTTTCGGTTTCATCCGCGAAAAATCTGTGCATTTCGGCTTACCTTTTGGCGCAGACGGCAATCCACTCGCCCTTGCGCATAATTTCAACAATTGAGTATTCCGCGGCGGCAAGCGCGCTGAGAACATCATCTTCGCGCTCCCTGATTATACCGGAGCAGATGAAAAGCCCGCCCTCGGCGATATGCGTTTTTACCGGCGAGGAAAGCGCGCAGATAACGTCCGCGATTATGTTCGCAACCGCGATATCGCAGGTTTCGTCAACCCTTTCGAGCAAATCGCCCTGCTGAACGCGAATCTTTCCCGCAAGCCCGCTCTTTTCAACGTTTTCGGCGGCAACCTTAACCGCCATAGGGTCAAGGTCTATCGCAAGCACGTCGCCCGCGCCGCACATGGAAGCCGCCATAGCGAGGATTCCGCTGCCCGTGCCGATGTCGATAACCCGCGCGCCCTTTTTCATGTACTTTTCAATCATCGTAAGGCACATGAAGGTGGTTTCGTGCGTTCCCGAGCCGAATGCCATTCCGGGGTCAATCTCAAGAATCATATCCCCGTCCTTTTTCTCGTACGGCTCCCAGGAGGGCTTCACAACAATATGCTCGCCCGCGCGGAAGGGCTTGTAGAAGCGCTTCCAGCTCTCCGCCCAGTTCTGCTCCTTGACGCTCTTGGTTTCAATTTCGAGCGTTCCGAGGTCCATTCCCTCGGCGGTCTTGGGCAGCAGCTTTAAGCGCTCCGAAAGCATATGCACGCACTCGGGCGCGTTCTGCTCAAGCGAGAACCAGCCCTTTACAAGCACGTCCTCGCTCATTGTGGAGGTCAGATTCGGGTCAACAATCTCCCAAAAGCCCTCCTTGCGGCTGTCGCCGTGCGGAACATCGTTCCTGTCCTCAATAGCCGTTCCCTTAGCGCCGCATTGCAGAAAAATTTCGCTCACAAGGTCGGCAGCCTCGGTCGTGGTATGCACCACGGTTTCCATCCAATCCATAATTTTCTCCTTAATTCAGCTTACAGGGCGCTGATGATGAATTCGCAGCTGAGCTTTTTCTCTCCGCTTTGCCAGAACTCCGGATGCACCTGCGCTCCCCACGAATCGTCCCCGCCAACGCCCTTCTTATAGGAAAGCACCGAAAGGTACGTTCCGCTGCCCTGCGGGAGCTGATACATATGCTTTGCGCTTTCAAGCTCCATGGCCGATACGGGCAGAGCCGAAACGGTAAGCGGCTGCGCCTTGCGCTCAATCTTTATTCCCGCACCGCCCTGCGCGGAAACCGCGAAATCGTATACATCCGTATGGCTTCCGCAGTCCTGCGGCTTAAGATACTCGGTAAGGCTATCCCGCACAGTGGTTGTGAAGCGCGAAAGGCGAGCGCCCTTATCCCTGTCGCACACGCACTCCTCCGGACCGCGCCCGAAGTACTTAACGCTCTGGTACTGAGCGGGCATACGCACTAACACGCCGAACTGCGGAATGCGCTTTACGCCCTTCTTTCCGGGATAGGTGCAGGCAACGGCGATTCTGTCCGGCGCAAGCACGGTGTAGGAAAGGCGGAGCTTTACGGAAAGCGGAGCGGGCGTTTCATAGGTGTAGTTCACGGTAAGCAGCCCGTTTTTAACTGTGTAGTCAAAGGTGCAAATCTTCATTCCAAGCTCCGCGGCAAGCGTTCCCGCCTGCTCGAAGGGATAGCCCGCGCCCCTGTCGTTATCCGTTGAGGCGCTGTACAGCGTCGGGCGAGGAGCGTCCTGAATCAGCTCCCTGCCGCCCGAAAGGAGGCTCACAAGCCCGTTAAAGCGGGAGAAGAGGCAGAAAGCGCTTCCGCTTCTCGCGCCTATGTTGTAATCGCCCTCGATAATCTCGTAATCGGGCTTCTTCGCGCGCTTTTTAGGCTCGGCAATCTCGTATGCATACTGACCGAAGAACTGCTCATAGCCGCGTTTGCAGTAAATTGTATCCTTTT
>CAZUTB010000145.1:0-5298 GCA_964622905.1 uncultured Oscillospiraceae bacterium
TGGGCGAAAGATATGGTGAACCTCATTGTTGGGCAGGCTTTCTTCATTACCTACTGGCAGTGTCATTTGTGGAGATTTCTGTGTTTCCCCAGAGCCATAGAGGGACCGCACGGAATCCTCGAACTTCGCTACCGCATTTTTGTGATGCTGGAGAAACCATTTCTTATGATTTTGTAGATATTCTTGAAAAGCTGGCGAAGCTTCACGAGCAAGGCATACTGAACAGCGTCAAGTATATTTATCTCAAGCAAGGTTGAATTCCAGAATGCCTTTTCTCCGATGCTCTTAATGCTTTCGGGCAGAGTAACGGATACCGTTTTGAATTTGTTGGCGGTACTGCTTGTGTACCATGAGGTTCTTTGCAGCTTGTCGCATTTGAATGCTTCATCGCCAATTGCTGTCACAGTGTATCCATCTATCATGTTCGGGACATAGATATCATCTGTTCCGTTTTTATCCCAGTCAAAACCGGTAATCGTTATAGTGCCATTCCCCTTAATCTGATATGTGTATAAGCCGCTTGCCCGAGTTGTATCGGCTAACGCGGAGCTTGCGGCTAAAAGCAGAAAAACCGTCATGCAAAGTGCCAACAACCTTTTCATTGCGCTTCCTCCAAAAATTGTGATATGACCGCTGTGATTACTTTATCACAGAAGCGTTCCTTTAGAAATATGCTTGCGCGGAGAGGTTCCGCCCGCTATCAATAAGCATTATGCATCGCGAAGCTTTTTGTGGTATAATACTATAAACAATCCATCATATGACGTAAGGGAGGATTTTGCATGAAGAAGCTGCTGGTTTTACTGCTCTGTTTGCTAATGGCGTTCCCCGCGTATGCGGACGAGGTGGTTCTGACGGGCAAGATTGACGCCGCCGACAAGCACGGCAATGTATCGACGACGCTTTCCGCCGCAGAGCTGCTTAATGCCTTTTCCGTAGGCGATTTACTCACCGTAACTATCAACGGGAACACGATTACCGCGCCGCTTGTTACGAGATACAGCGACGTTAACGTCGGCGAGCCGCTGGTATTTACCGTGCAGGACGGCGCGACCTGCTTTGCGATTAACTACAAGAGCTTTCAGGACACCTACGGCGCGCAGCCCGATACGGAATTTACGGTGAAGCTTCTCAGCGCGGGCGCGTACCTTGCCGAATACGAGATACGCAATCTGGTAAAGAGCGAAAACAGGGAGGACTACGCCTCCGATGAGGTGTTCGCGAATTTCAGACCCGTCATTGACGGAGTGCTTTACAGAAGCGCAAACCCGAACCTTGACGACGCGCGCAGTCCGTATGCCGAGGCGCTCGCCTCTGCCGCCGGCATCAAAACGATAATTAACCTTGTGCAGACCGACGAGGAGGCGCAGGCAGAGCGCGCCAAGTTCCCCGACGCGGTTGTTGTGACGGCGCCGATGGGCGTTGACACAGCGAGCGAGGAATTCAAGGCTGCGCTCAAGACCGCGCTCACCGCGATTCCCGAAAACGAAGCGCCCTTCCTTATCCACTGCAACGAGGGCAAGGACCGCGCAGGAATCGTATGCGCGATAATCGAGGGCGTTATCGGCTTTACTCCCGAGGAGATAGTCGCCGACTATATGCTCAGCTACGAAAACTACTACGGAGTAGAAAAGGGAACGGAAAAATACGAGCTGCTCGCTCAGCAGATAAAGACGATTATTGAAACCTTAACGGGCGCGCCGATGAACGCCGACACGCTTTCCACTCGCCTTGCCGAGTACCTGAAGAACGAAATTGGCTTTGACGCGCAGCTTATTATTGACAAGCTGAAATAAACAATAAAGTTTATCAAAGCATAAATAGTCACAGAAAAGGAAGCCGGACAAATGCGTCCGACTTCCTTTTTGATTGCCATTGCTTTTATAACTCCTGCGATGAAGCCACAAATCAGAAATGGTCGTTCATATTTGTTTCCCTTTGCGGGAAAAGCAGGCGGAGCAGCGGGTTTGATGTAGCGCCGACAATTCCCTCCGAGGTCATTGCAAGCGTATCAAAATCGGTAAGCCCCGAGAACGCCGCAGAGAGCGCGGGAATTGTAAAGGTAAGCTCAGGCGCTTTTTCCGTTTTGCTCACAGCAAGCCTTCCCTGCGAGCAGTTAAGCTCATATGCACCGTTATTTTGGGGCAGCTTTTCATCCATAACGCCGATAACAACGCTTCCGTCCGTCTGCGGCGCGGTTAGCAGTGAAAGCGCCGAAAGCACGTTGACCACTCGGAGCATTCCGCGCTTTGACATTTCAAGCTTTACATCATACGGCTCAGCAAGCAGCCTGAGCATATTCATATGCCCCGCCTCGTCAAAGACGACGTTTTTGTGATTGTTGAACGAGCCGATGAAGCCGAGGATGGAGCGGAGCGCCGTTCCCGAAAGATACGCGAAATCCTTTACCGAGAAGGTGTTGCCGTCCTGCGAAACATTCTGCGCCAGCAGGTAGCCCTCAGGCTCACCGCTCTCCGAAAAATACAGATAGCGGTAATCCATTGAGTTGAATCCGTCCTTCTTGAAATTCTGCCACAGCTTTTCATCGCGCACAAGCGAGAAATCCAAATTCGCGGAAAAGCGCTCATACAATTCATAAACGATATGTTCGTTGGCATCATTTACCGCCGTAAAGCTGCCGCGAACCGGAAACTGAGTGAGAGTATCGCGCTCAACGAAGCAGCGGCGATGCGAGAACGCGAATTCATAGCCAAGCCTGCGGTAGAACACATTTGAGAATGGATAGAGCGCGCTGAAAACATAGCCATCCTTATACATCATCTCAAGACTTTTGTCCAGAAGCGCCTTTGCGTAGCCCCTGCGCTTGCTCTCGGGTCGGCAGGCAACTCCGCCTATTCCGCCGAGCCGCGCCCTCTGCCCGTTAAAAACGCAGGTGAAATCATGGGTTATCACCGCTGCGGCAAGCTCGCCATCCTCAAAAGCGCCTAGGTTTCCTTTGAGCTGAGCAGCCGCGTCCGGCGGCGTTTCCGATGGGAAATAGGGATACACATAGCTGAGCGAATAAAGGCGCTCCTGCGCTTCCTTATCAGCTCCCGTAAGAGTTCTGATATTCATTTTATCCTCCGTCAGCGCGCCTTTCGGCGAATTTTTCGGGCAAAAATGTAAAGAAATACGGCAAGGGGATTCGCGTAAATGGCGATTGCTCCCCTTGCCGCAAATCACGGAAGTATTCTGTTTATGCGTTATTGTTATCTATCAGTCTTGGACATCATTTTAATCCATTCGGGAAGGCGGTCGAGCAGCTGGTCGTTATTCGACGTTTTATCAATCATCGAAAGCAGCTGGTTAAGCGCGTCCGCCTCATTGAGCGAATCCATCATTACGCGGAGGCTCTCAAGCCCTGCCCTGCCCTTATCATCAAGCAAAAGCTCCTCGCGGCGCGTTCCGCTCTTCTGCATATTAATGGCAGGGAAGATGCGGCGGTCAGCAAGCTTTCTATCCAGCACAAGCTCCATATTGCCCGTGCCCTTGAACTCCTCAAAGATGATGTCATCCATGCGGCTTCCGGTTTCAATAAGCGCGGTTGCGATAACGGTAAGGCTTCCGCCCTCCCTGAGAGCGCGCGCTGCACCGAAGAACTTCTTAGGCTTATGCATTGCTCCCGCCGCGAGTCCGCCGCTCAGGGCGCGTCCCGTCTGCGGCGCAACCGCATTGTATGCGCGGCTGAGGCGCGTGAGGCTGTCCATAAGCACTACAACATCCTGCTTCTGCTCAACAAGGCGCTTTGCGCGCTCAAGCACCATTTCCGCAACGCGGATGTGGTTCTCGGGCAGCTCGTCAAAAGTCGAGTAAAGCACCTCGCCCTTTACGTTTTCCTTGATGTCGGTTACTTCCTCGGGACGCTCGTCAACAAGCAGAATCATCAGATGCGCGTCCGGCCAGTTCTGGGAAACGGAATTCGCAATCTTCTTGAGCAGCATCGTCTTGCCCGCCTTGGGAGGCGCGACTATCATTGCGCGCTGACCAAAGCCGACAGGCGCTATGAGGTCTATAAGCCTTCCGTCAGGCTCGGAAGCGTTGGCGGTGTTTTCAAGAGTCAGCCTGCGCGAAGGATAAACAGGCGTAAGCTCGTCAAAATTGATGCGGGCAGTAGTATCATCCGGCGCATGGCCGTTGACCTCGGTGATATAAAGAAGCGCGTGATATTTATCGCCCTCGCGCTGAGGACGCGTTTTGCCGACTACATAATCGCCGGTGCGGAGCGCGAAGCGCCTAATCTGCGCAATGGAAACATACACATCGCGGATTCCGGGCAGGAAATTATCGGCGCGAAGGAAGCCGTAGCCGTCCGGATGAATCTCCAGAACGCCTGCTCCGTCGCCGCATTCGCCGCTTTGCAGCATCTCGGGAACGGCGGGATTGCTCGTTCCCAGCTCCTTATTATAGTATCCGGTATCGCGGCGATGATAGGGGTCTGTGTACTGCTCGCCGTAGCCCGCATTCTGCCTCCCGTAGCCGCCCTCCGCATAAGGATTGACCTGCGGCGCGGGAACATAGGGTTCGGGCGCGTAGGGGCGCTGAGGCGGCGCAGACATTTCGGGCTGCTGATACTGCGGCTGATAGGTCTGAGCGCGCGGCGCCTGATAAGCGGGGCGCATAGCGGGCTGCTGCATTGCGGGGCGCTGCGGCTGATAGGACGGAGCGCCGACGGATGAGCGCGGAGAGTAGCGCGAGGTCTGCGCGGGCGCTTCATAGGCGTGGCGCATTCCCTGCATTGCTCCCGCATAGCTCGGCCTTTGCGCCGGAGCGGCGGGCTGCTGATAGGCAGGCTGCTCACGCCTTACCATAGGGCGGCGCGGCTGCTCGGGAACATAGCCCGCTTCCTCAAGCGGGGAGGATGGCGGAATGAACTTTGCGGGAGGCGGAGTATACTCCTCCTCAGGCTCGTCATCCTTATTATTGCTGCTGCTTTCCTGCGTTTCGTTTACGGATTTAAGCGTTTGCAGGGACGCAAAAATATCCTCATCTCCGTGGTCGTCGTCGTCACCGGAAAGATGAGCATAGTCATCATCATCGTCAATTATAATCTTGCCCTGCCGCACGGTCGGACGACCATCCACTTTCCTAATCTGTAAGGGCGCGGCAGTGCTCGGCGTTTGAGATGATAAAATAGCGGCTACGATTTCCGCCTTGTTGACTCCCGCGGAAAGCTTAACCCCGTTCTGCTTGGCAACCTGCCTAAGCTGGAGCACTGTCATCTCTTGCAATTCTTGTTCTGTCACACTATTTCCTCCCAGCAATGATATCGTCCGTATATAGTTTTCCTGAATACAAGTT
>CAZUTB010000146.1:0-5293 GCA_964622905.1 uncultured Oscillospiraceae bacterium
TGTAAAAATACAGCGACTGCCCAAGGCACACCGCGCGCTTGCAGGCGGAGAGATACTTGAGCTTCAGCTCCGCGTCCTCGCCAAGCGCCATTCCCTTTGTGAAGGAAAGCGAGAGCGTCCTTATTATATCGAGCCGCATAAGGCAGGAGGTTACTCCGCGCAGGTTCACAAAGCCCATTTCGGCAACGGTTTTGGCGTTCGGCGCGCACATCGTGTAATACGCAAGCCTGCGCACACCGCCTGCGTCAAGCCGCCTTACTCCGCCGTCGGCAATCTCCGCAGGGCTTCCATCGCCGTAAAAATTACGCCACGACATCATAATGATATCGTTGTCCGCGCTCATATAGGGCGCGCAGAGCCTGAGCATATTTTTCGAGTAAAGGTCGTCGCCGTCAATGAAGCCGACCCACTCGCCCTCGGCGCGCTCAAGCCCCCTGTTGCGCGCGTCCGAAACTCCGCCGTTTTCCTTTTCGATATACTTTATCCGTTCGTCCCCTGCGGCTTCCCGCCTGCAAACCTCGCCGGAGGAATCCGTTGAGCCGTCGTTTATAAGTATCAGCTCAAAGGGCGCGCCCTCCTGCGCAAGCACGCTCTTTATCGCGGCTTCAAGCACGGCTTCATTGTTGTATACCGGCATTATGAAGGATACCTTTACAGCCATGCTCTCCGCCTCGCTTTCAAATACAGAATAGAGTTTGTGCGTTTACTCCCTGTGCTTTTCGGTTGCAAGGATTGCCTCATAATTGCGCTTGCAGTTGTCGGAATCGCGGAAGGTGAAAAAGCTCCTTTGCCGCTCCAGATATTTCTCCTCGGCTGCGCATTTCCGCGCGAGTATGCCCTCAAGCTCGCTAAGAACCTCGTCCTCCGTGGTGACGACAGCGCCGAACGCGTCGCGCCTGTATGAAAAATTGCCCTCCTCATACTGGCGCGCTCGGAACTCCTTTTCGTCAAACTGGTAGAATATCTCAGGCTTGCCCATATAGGCAAAATCGAAGAAGACGCTCGAGAAATCGGTTATTAAAACGCTTGAGGATATAAGCAGCTCTTGAACGTCCGCGTCCTTTTCGGATAGAATATGCACCCTTCCTCCCGCCGAAAAGCTGCCGATAAAGCGCTGCATCTCATGGTGCGGAAAGAACGCGAGGTCATAATCATACTTATCAAGAATTTCCGTGAGGCGCGGAGAATTGAGAAGCGAGTTGTAAGCCTTGAAGTACTCCGTATCGGCAAAGTCTTCGCCGCCGTGCAGGGCGAGCCATTCGCGCCAGGTGGGCATAAGCAGCACCTGCCGCTTCGCTTCGCCGCTCGCCTTGGTAAGCTTATCAAAGCGGCATAAGCCCAGCAGCTGAACTACATCCTTTTTATGCCTAAAGTTCTCGCGGACAAAATCACACTCGGACTTTGCGCAGGTAACGAACAAATCCACGCGGATATTCGGATAATAAATGAACGGCATAGAATCCTTAATTATGCCATGCTGAAGAAAAACCTTGATTCCCGGAACGAGCCTCAGCCTGTCCAGACGGAAATAAGCCCCCAAGTCGGGCGTGAAGCCCATTATATGCGTGCTGATAAGCCGCCGCGCCGCGCCCATCATAAGCCTGTGCTTCGCGCTGCCAAGGCTCACAGCTTCGCCGAGGGCTTTAACGCGCGCTTCATCGGGCGCTCCCCTTTTTATAACGTAAACCGCCCGAATTTCTTTATGATTCTCATTAAGGTACCTGAACAGATGGTATGAGTTGTCCCTTGCCTCAAGCCCGCGCTCGGCAACGAGCCATATATTCTTATATGAAGGAAGAACGAGCCGCGCAAGCCTTCCGAGAACGGTGAACACAAGAAGCGACAGCGCCTCCGCAGCGCACCTGAGCAGCTTCAGTATCTTTTCTCCGGCATTCTTCATGGCTTTTTCCGTCTTTCTTGACAAAATTGTGCCGCGCGAGCGCTAAAAATGAAGTAATAATTTAATAAATAGTATCATGAAAGCGCCGCCCTGTCAACGACGCAGCGCGGAGCGGCGCTTTTCGCAAAGTATATTCCTACAAATATTCCTTTATGAGCTTCTTTATGATGCAGCCAGCCGCCTCAAGCCCCATAACGGACGGAACAAAGGATATGCTCGCGGGCGCAGGTCTTCCGCTTTTGCGGGTTTCGCCGCTCTGCGCGTCCCTCGGCATTTCGCGGGAGAAGATGACCTCCGCGCCGCGAATTCCCCGCGCCTTAAGCTCCCTGCGCATTACGCGCGCAAGCGGGCAGGTGTCCGTCTTTTCAACAGGGCTTATCGCAAAGGCGAAGGGGTCAAGCTTGTTGCCCGCGCCCATGCAGGAAAGCACGGGAACGCCGTTTGCAAAGCATTTCTCGATAATTGCCAGCTTCGCGCTCACGGTATCCACAGCGTCAAGGCAGTAGTCAAAGCGGGAAAAGTCTATCTCATCTATGTTTTCCTCGGTTACGAACAGCTTGTGAGCGTGAACGGCGGTTTCGGGAAAGATATCCGCGATTCTTTCCATCATGACCTCAACCTTATCGCGCCCGACGGTCGAGCGCAGCGCAATAAGCTGCCTGTTGATATTGCTTTTCTCCACAGCATCCCCATCAAAAAGCGAAAGCTCGCCGACTCCCGCGCGCGCAAGCGCCTCCACAGCAAAAGAGCCGACCCCGCCGACTCCGAAAACCGCTACATGGCTCTGTGCAAGCCTTTGCACGGCTTTTTCGCTTATAAGCGACTCGGTTCTTATATTGTATTCGCTCATTTTTCACCCCTCCTCGCCTCATCCGCAAGCAAGCCGAGAAGCGGCTCAAAGCTAAGCCCCTCCGCCTCCGGAAGCCCAAGGCTCTCCGTATGCCGAACGCACTCCGCGATAAACTTAGCGGCAAAGGCGCAGGCAAAGGCAAGCGTTCGCCCATTAAGCAAAAGCCCCGCAGCAACGGCGACAAAAAGGTCGCCGCAGCCGTGCCACCGCCCTCCGCACTTCTTTTCGTCATGCGCGTCAAAGCTTCCTGCGGAGTCAAGAGAAACGGTAGTTATAAGCCCCTTCTGCAAATCGCAGCCGGTAAGCACCGCTGCCTTTACCCCGTACTCGGCTTTGAGCGCCTGCAATATTTCCCGCGCCCGCTCCGCAGTCAGCGTCTGAGCAGCGGGAAGCCCAAGCAGCATACACGCCTCGGTAACATTGGGCGTTATCAAATCCGCGTTTCTGCACAGTTCCTTCATGGCGCTCTGCATATCCTCATTAACCCCGCCATACGGCTTCCCGCTGTCGCCAAGCACGGGGTCTACTATCGCAAGCCCGCCGCGCTTTATAAGCCCGCGCGCCCGCATGGCAAGCCGCGCCTCGCAGGGTGAGGAAAGGAAGCCGCTGATAACAGAGTCAAACAAAAGCCCCATGCTCTCATAGTGCGCAAGTATCTTTTCAAGCTCTCCGGAGGTGTCCAGCTTGGTATGCCCCGCGTAGCCGAGGTGCGCCGAATAAAGCCCCGTCGGCATCGGCACAACGGTGTTCCCAAGTGCGGCAAGCGCGGGAAGCCCCACCGTCATCGAGCATTTTCCGAAGCAGCAGATATCCTGAATATAGCCCACGGTCTTTGGCAGCATTTCAAGCCTCCGAGAAGTTTATTCCGAATAAAAAGTATATTGTTTCGCTTTGCTTATGTCAATCGGAGCCGCTAAGACGACAGGCGAAGCGCAACTTTACATGGAGGAACAGCCGTTTATCGCCGCTTCGTTATTGACCGCAAAGGATTTTTACTATATAATGAAATTGGTTTATCAGCGGATGAAATCCGGATGCTTGCGCGTTCTTTAGACATATGAGCTAAGATTCGGCTGTATTGGAGGTTATTTGATGAAGAAAAAGCTGGTTTCGTTTATCTGCCTGCTGCTTGCCGCGGTTATGTTCTGCGGCTCCTTCGCCTGCGCCGAGGATTTGCGCCCGGGCGCTACGCCCATACCGATTTATCCTATGGATATGCCCACTCCTACGCCGATTCCCGAGCTTACCTTTACCTATCAGGCGTTCTTTACCACCTATATGGGGCTTCAGTTTGAAGGTCCGATAGGCTGGGACGTGACCGCCGACAGCGGCGAGCTTTACATCCTCACCGAATCTGAGGCTGAGGCGAAGGACGGCTATCAGGCAACCGCCGAAATTATCATTACCCCCGTCAACACCACGCTCAAGGGCTCAGCCCTGAGAACGGAGCTTAAGGACACAATAACGACCCTCAAGGCTTCCATTTTCAAGGAGAGCAATTTCAATTACGCTATTGCCGAGCGCACCCTGCTTGATACCGCCGGATATTACGCCAACATAACCGGCGAGCTGAACGACGGAACCTATGTTTATTCCTATATTCTGATGACCTGCATTGACAACAAGGTTATCCGCATTCAGCTTATGGCGCGCACCGAGTACCGCGACAGCTACGGCAAGATTATGGCGCGTATGCGCAATACTCTTTCATGGATAACGCAGTAATCGGAGAATTGCGAGCAGCTGCGCGGCAGCCGGGAAGCATTTGATTACAGCAAAACCGGACGGGAAACCCGTCCGGTTTTTATATGCAGGTATGGGCTGTTTGCTTAAAATCTGCTTTAGCCTGCAATGAAAGCTTTCTGATAATCTGCCCTGTATTACTCCGTCTTGAGCTTTGCCATTGACTCAGCCATTTCTTTTTTTACCTCGGGATCGCTTTCAATCGAAAGCGCGTGGGAAATGAACGCCTTGGCATGGTCGTTATGCATATTTCCAAGCGACTCGGCAGCCGCAGCGCGGTTCTTGCCGTCATGGTCGCTGAGCAGCGGTATAAGCGCGTTAAACGCGTCGTCGTTCTGGGCAAAGCTTCCCAGCGCCTTTATTGCTGCAACGCGCAGTTCCTCATCCTTTTCCTTCGTCAGAGCTATAACTGCTCCAACGTGCTTTTTCGCTACCAGTTTCTCGAGTTTTTCCATTTTGTTACCGAACATAATAATACCGCTCCCCTCGTTATTTTTCGAGAGCTTATCCGCGCAGTTTTACGGGGCTTGCATTCATAACCGTTTTTCGCGCTCGATGCTTCGGGGACGTTGCGGCGTCGGATGCTTTGGAAACGTGCGGAAGGTTCTCTGCTCCGGAAGGGCTTGCCCTTGCCGTCGCTTCGCGCAGAGCTGCCTGCGTTATCTGGCTTCATTATAACACTAAAAGCACAAAACCACCCTTATTCACGGTTATTTAACAATTGGCGCTCAGCTGCGCTATGCGCAGCTTCGCTTTCGGAGCAAATGCGCTTTGCTTATTTGCTCCGTTTTCCAGCTTTT
>CAZUTB010000147.1:0-5280 GCA_964622905.1 uncultured Oscillospiraceae bacterium
ACCTTCGCGTCGGTCATAACGAAAACAGCTTTTACGGCGGCAACATAGGCTACAACGTGGTTGAGGAATACAGAGGCAGAGGCTTCGCCGCGCGCGCGGTCAGGCTGCTTGAGCCTTTCCTTCGCGCCCACGGAATGCAGAACGCGATAATTACCAACGATGTAGGCAACACCGCCTCGCGCAGAGTATGCGAAAAGCTCGGGCTTACGCTCCTGCGTAAGACGGAGCTGCCCGAATGGACGGAGCTTTACAAGGACGGAATGAGAGAAGTAAACGTGTTCGAGTGGAGATTAGCTTAAATAAGGCTAAGATGCATAAGCGAAAGCCTGCCAAATCAAGCGGCAGGCTTTTTATATGGAAGTAAAGCATATGCAGATATCATTTGACTATTTTTGCTTATCCTTAGCTTTTGCTCACGATTTCAAACGGCTGCAGTTCCAAGCCTTGCCCTGCGCTTTGCCTCACTGGGCGACATTCCCTTTACTCGTTTATACTGTTTGCTGAAATAGTAGATATCGCTGAAGCCGCACATTTTCGCAATATCGCCTACCGAATATATGCCCTCGCGAAGGAAGTCCTCTGCCCTGTTAAGGCGGAAGAACAGCAGATATTTCGCAATTGGCAGCCCCGTTTCCTTGTGAAACAGCGAGGAAAGATAGGAGGGATGCAGGCGGACAAGGTCTGCCATATTCTGCACCTTTAGCTCGTGCATATAGTTCTTTAGTATGAAGCGCTCGACCTCGCGGACGCGCGGGTCAATCGGCGCGGAATGCCCGTCCGGAAGCGTAAGCGAAACAAGCTCGGAAATAAGCAGCATAAGCTGCGCGCGGGTTCTGAGAAGGTACACCTCGCTCCTGTGCGTCCATGACGAGAATATATCCATGCATATCTTCACAAGCTCCTCGCGAACTCCGATATGGAATACTCCCGCGGGCGGCATACCCTCGGTATTCTCGGTGAGATAGAAGTTATTGCAGAAGCACTCGAGCTGATCCTGCGGATCGCCAATCGCCTTGCGCCTGCTCCCGGGATAGATGATTATCATATCGCCCTCGGAAACATTGTACTCGTGCCCGTTTATCCAGTATGTCGCCTTGCCGCCGACAACATAGGAAACGTCATAAAAATGCACAACGGACTCAATTATCTTCCAGTCCGGAGTGTTGCGGCGATAGTTGCAGTAATCCATTGTGGGAATCAGATTCTCGTACTTCATTCGTAAACCCCCGAGATTTATAGCGTTAACAACCATTTGCAGCGCCTGTTATGCGCCCGCGAGCAGCCTAAAAAGCCTTAGAGAAGAACGGCAAGCGCCTGCGCAAGAGTATCCACGGCATGAACCTTCATTCCCGCGGGAACGGTAATCGTCCTCAGATTCTCCTTTGGAACAACCGCATGGTCGAACCCAAGGCGCATACACTCCGCAAGGCGGCGCTCAAGCTGCGAAATTGCCCTGACCTCGCCCGCAAGCCCGACCTCGCCCATTATCGCGCAGTTGTTCATAACCGGCTTATTCTGGAGCGAGGAGGCGACGGCTACGCAGAGCGCAAGGTCAAGCGCCGGCTCGCTCAGCTCAAGCCCTCCGGCTACATTGATGTAAACATCCTGATTAAAGAGCGGCTGCCCCGCGCGCTTATCAAGCACCGCGAGCAGCAGCGCCACTCGCCCCTGATCGACGCCGTTTACCGTTCGCCTCGGCGCCGCAAAGCTGCTCTGAACCGCAAGCGCCTGCAAATCCACAAGCATTGGTCTTGAGCCTTCAAGCCCGCAGAAAACAACGGACCCGCTTGCCCCGAGTGCGCGCTGAGAAAGCAGCATTTCCGAAGGATTATCAACGGGAAGCATTCCCTTTTCAGCCATTTGAAATACTCCAAGCTCGTTGACCGAGCCGAAGCGGTTCTTGACCGCCCTAAGCAGCCTGTACTGATGCTGGCGGTCGCCCTCAAAATACAGAACGACGTCCACCATATGCTCAAGCACGCGAGGTCCCGCAAGTGCGCCCTCCTTGGTGACATGACCAACGAGGAATATTGCGCAGCCGGACTGCTTTGCAAGGCGCATAAGGAGCGCCGCGCATTCGCGAACCTGACTTACCGAGCCGGGCGCGGAAACCATATCGGGGCGGTACATGGTCTGAATGGAGTCGATAACCATATAATCCGGACTTAGCGCCTCAAGCTTCTTTTCGACCTCGTCAAGCGCGTTTTCGGCAAGGATGTAAAGGTTATCCGCTGAAATGTTAAGGCGCGAGGCGCGAAGCTTAATCTGCCTTGCGCTTTCCTCTCCGCTTACATATAAAACCTTCGCTCCCGAGGAAGCAAGATGGGCGCTGACCTGAAGGAGCAGCGTGCTTTTGCCGATTCCGGGGTCGCCGCCGACCAGCATAAGCGCGCCCTCGACGATTCCTCCGCCCAGCACTCTGTCAAGCTCCTGCATTCCCGTGCTGACCCTAATCTGAGCGTCATCGGGAATATCGCGGAGAAGCAAAGCCTCGCCGCCCTGCCCCGGGCGCTGCTTCTGCTTTTTATCCGCTCCGGCAGCGGGGCTTTCCTGCTGAAGCGTTTCCTCCATTGTGTTCCAGCTCCCGCAGGAGGGGCACTTTCCGAGCCAGCGGGCGGTTTCATAGCCGCAGCCCGAACAGACAAAAGCTGTTTTGGATTTTGCCATATTGGTCTTACCTCCGCGATGAGCAAATATCCATAACAGTATATCATATTTGCAGAAAATATGATATAATATCAATAAATTTGCAGGATATGCGTAGTTTTCGGCAATATTCGCTGAGTTTTCAGCGCGAGTACACCCGAGAGCGCGCAGGAAAGGAACACAAATGGCAAAGGTTGAATTTGACACATACTGCGGGCTTTCGTGCAAGGACTGCACGTTCAGAGAGCCTTGCGGCTGCAAGGGCTGCATTGCAACGGGAGGCAAGCCCTTTCACGGCAAATGCGACGTTGCCGAGTGCGCCGTGAAGAAGCAGCAGGCATTCTGCGGAAGCTGTGAAAGCTTCCCCTGCGACATTCTGACGCGCTACTCCTATGACAAGGAGAACGGCGACAACGGCGCGAGAATCGAAAGCTGCAAACGAATCAAGGCGGAGCTGGAAAAGCAATAGCAAAACGGCGCTGCGGCGGTTTTTGACCTTCGCAGCGCCATTTATTTGCACCTAAACCGTTCATAATTATAAATTTACTTTGTCAACACGCCTAAATCTTATTGCATATAAGCCCAAATAAGTGTATACTTGAAAGGCTAAACGGGCATTATCAATGTATAAAGCCCGCTTTATCGCATGAGGCAAACATTACATAACTGTAGGAGGATGAACTGAACATGGCAAAAAAGTATGTGTACCTGTTCAAAGAGGGCAACGCGAATATGCGTGAACTGCTCGGCGGCAAGGGCGCGAACCTTGCTGAAATGACGGGCCTTGGAATGCCCGTCCCGCAGGGCTTCACCGTTTCGACCGAAGCTTGCACCCGCTATTATGATGACGGCAGGAAAATCGGCAGCGATATTATGGATCAGATTTACGAAGCTCTCGCTACCACCGAAAAGATTGTTGGCAAGAAGTTCGGAGATCTCCAGAATCCTTACCTGGTTTCCGTCCGTTCCGGCGCGCGCGCTTCCATGCCGGGCATGATGGACACCATCCTCAATCTCGGACTTAACGACGTTGCCGTTAAGGGTCTTGCAAACCTTACCCAGAACGAAAGATTCGCCTACGACGCATACCGCCGCTTCATTCAGATGTTCTCCGACGTTGTTATGGGAATCGATAAGGCAAAGTTCGAGGCTCAGCTTGACGCTGTTAAGGCTCTTAAGAATGCTAAGTTCGACACCGACCTTAACGCCGACGACCTCAAGGAGGTTGTAAAGCGCTTCAAGCAGGTTTATCTCGAGAACAAGGGCGTTGAATTCCCGCAGGATCCCAAGACTCAGCTCATCGAGGCTATCGAGGCTGTTTTCCGTTCCTGGGACAATCCCCGCGCTATCTACTATCGCCGCATGAACGACATCCCCTCCGATTGGGGCACTGCCGTTAACGTACAGAGCATGGTATTCGGCAACATGGGCAATGACTCCGGCACGGGCGTTGCGTTCACCCGCAATCCTTCCACCGGCGAAAAGAAGCTCTACGGCGAGTACCTCATCAACGCTCAGGGCGAGGACGTCGTAGCCGGCATCCGCACCCCGCAGCCCATCGCCACCCTCCACGAAACCATGCCCGAAGTGTTCGACCAGTTCGCGCAAATTGCGCAGAACCTCGAGAACCACTATCACGATATGCAGGACATGGAGTTCACCATCGAGCGCGGCAAGCTCTATATGCTCCAGACCCGCAACGGCAAGCGCACCGCCGCCGCTGCTCTCAAGATTGCCGTTGACCTCGTTGACGAAGGAATGCTCACCGAGGAAGAGGCTGTTCTGAAGGTTGAGCCTAAGCAGCTTGATACCCTGCTCCACCCGAACTTTGACATTGCTGCCCTGAAAGCCGCCAAGGCTATCGCTCAGGGTCTTGCCGCCTCCCCCGGAGCTGCCGCAGGTAAGATTTACTTCACCGCTGCCGAGGCTGCCGATGCGGGACGCGCAGGCATTCCCGTTATCCTCGTTCGCGAAGAAACCACCCCTGAGGACATCGAGGGAATGGACTTCTCCAAGGGCATTCTTACCGCCCGCGGCGGAATGACCTCCCACGCTGCCGTTGTTGCCCGCGGAATGGGCCGTACCGCCGTCGTCGGATGCGGTGAGCTGAAGATTGACGAAGAGAAGAAGACCGTTGTTATCGACGGCAAGACCTACAACGAAGGCGACGAGATTTCTCTCGACGGCTCCACCGGTAAGGTTTATGCCGGAATGATCAAGACCGTTGAAGCCGCTGTAAGCGGTGACTTCGCTCGCCTGATGACCTGGGCTGACAAGGCGCGCACCCTCAAGGTCCGCACCAACGCAGATAATCCCCGTGACACCAAGCAGGCTGTTAAGTTCGGCGCTGAGGGCATTGGTCTTTGCCGCACCGAGCATATGTTCTTTGAGGCTGACCGTATCGCCGCCGTCCGCGAGATGATTCTTGCCGACACCGTTGAGCAGCGCAAGAAGGCGCTTGCCAAGATTCTGCCGATGCAGCAGGGCGATTTCGAGCAGATGTACAAGGCTCTTGAGGGCCGTCCCATGACCATCCGCTACCTTGACCCGCCTCTCCACGAGTTCCTCCCTCAGAAGAACATGACCGAGGAAATCGACGCTATCGCCAAGGAGCTTAACACCACCAGCGAAAAG
>CAZUTB010000148.1:0-5275 GCA_964622905.1 uncultured Oscillospiraceae bacterium
GGAAAGCTTCGCCAAAGCAACTGGACAGAGGTTGTCGGCGACGACTTCATCGAGCGCGCGTTTGAAATCGCCCGAAAGTACGCGCCCGAGGGAACTCTGCTTGTTTACAATGATTACAATACCGCAACGGAGCCGAAGCTCACCGGAATCTGCGATTTGCTTGACCGCCTTGTTGCCGAGGGCAATATTGACTGCTACGGCTTTCAGGCGCACCTGAGCGAATCGACTCCCGTTCCGTCCAAGATGAGAGCGGCAATGGAAAGAATCACTGCAAAGGGCTTGAAGCTCCGCGTCAGCGAGCTTGATATTACCATCTCGCAAAGCAGCGATGTTTTCTTCAAAATGCAGGCGAACCGCTATAAGGCAATCATGGAGGTTTTCCTTGAATTCAAGGATTCTATTGAGGCGGTTCAGGTCTGGGGCGTTTGCGATGATTTGAGCTGGCACGCAAGCCAGTACCCTCTGCTTTTCGACAAGTATTGCCAGCCGAAGCCCGCCTTTGACGCGCTGGTGGAGCTTGCAAAGACCTTGCAGGAGTAAGAGCGAAAAGAAAACGAAGCAAGGCGCTAGCTTATAACGGATACTTTTCTGCGTTTTCGGGTTTCAATAAAGCAGGAGCCTGCCCTACGGCAAGCTCCCGCTTCTCAAAGCCCATTGGACAAAAATCGCTTTAGTCGAGCGTCTTGTCCTTGATTTCCTTTTTGATTTTTTCGATGATTGCGTCAATCTCCATCGTTCCGAGGTTCTCGCCCTTGCGATTGCGGACGGAAACGCAGCCGCTCTCCGCTTCCTTATCGCCCAGCACGAGCATATACGGAATCTTCATCATCTGCGCCTCGCGAACCTTGAAGCCTATCTTTTCGTTGCGCAGGTCAAGCTCCGTGCGGATTCCGCAGTCCTCAAGCTTATCCTGAAGCGCCTTTGCGGCGGCGTCTGCGCGGTCGGTAATCGTCATTATCTTAGCCTGAACGGGGCAGAGCCAGAGCGGGAACGCGCCCGCGAACTGCTCGGTGATTATGCCGATAAAGCGCTCAATGGAGCCGAACACAACGCGGTGAATCATTACGGGGCGGTGCTTCTCTCCGTCAGCGCCCACATAGGTAAGGTCGAAGCGCTCCGGAAGGTTCATGTCAAGCTGTATCGTTCCGCACTGCCATGTGCGTCCGAGGCAGTCTTCGAGATGGAAATCAATCTTCGGCCCGTAGAACGCTCCGTCGCCCTCGTTTATCGTGTACTTTACTCCAAGCTCGTCAAGCGCGCCCTGCAGGCCGTCGGTTGCCATCTCCCACATTTCGTCCGTTCCGATGGAGTTCTCGGGGCGCGTGGAAAGCTCAACAGTGTACTTGAAGCCGAAAACCTTGTAAACGCTGTCGATAAGGTTGTATACGCCCTTAATCTCGGAGCGAATCTGCTCGGGAGTCATGAAGATGTGCGCGTCATCCTGCGTGAAGCAGCGAACGCGCATAAGTCCGTGCAGCGCTCCCGAAAGCTCATGGCGGTGAACAAGCCCCAGCTCGCCGCAGCGCATAGGCAAATCGCGGTAGCTCCAGAGCTTGCGCTGATAAACCAGCATTCCGCCCGGGCAGTTCATCGGCTTGATGGCGAAATCCGTATCGTCAATCTTCGTCGTGTACATATTCTCGCGGTAGTGATCCCAGTGCCCGCTGCGCTCCCAAAGGGCGCGGTTGAGCATCATAGGGGTCTTTATTTCCTCGTAGCCCGCCTTGCGGTGAATCTCGCGCCAGTAGTTTTCAAGCTCGTTGCGCAGAATCATTCCCTTCGGGTAGAAGAAGGGGAAGCCGGGGCCTTCGTCAAGGATGTCGTAGAGGTCAAGCTCACGCCCGAGCTTGCGGTGGTCGCGCTTCTTCGCTTCCTCAATGCGCTCAAGGTAAACCTTAAGGTCATCCTTGCTCATGAAGGCTGTTCCGTAAATACGCTGGAGCATCTTGTTCTTTTCGCTTCCGCGCCAGTAAGCGCCTGCAACGGAGGTGAGCTTGAACGCCTTAACCTTGCCCGTGGAGGGCAGATGCGGGCCTGCGCAGAGGTCGGTAAAATCCCCCTGCTTGTAGAAGGAAATAACCGCGTCCTCGGGCAGGTCGCGAATAAGCTCGACCTTGTACGGCTCGCCCTTTTCCTCCATCAGCTTTATGGCTTCCTCGCGGGGCAGCTCAAAGCGCTCAAGGCGCTCGTTCTGCTGAACAATCTTGCCCATTTCCTTTTCGAGCTTTTGCAGAATTTCGGGGGTGAAGGGCTGGTCAACATCAAAGTCATAGTAGAAGCCATTGTCGATGGCAGGGCCTATCGCAAGCTTCGCCTCGGGCATAATGTGCTTCATTGCCTGCGCAAGCACGTGCGAGGCGGTATGGCGAAGCACTCTTTTCGCATCGTCATCCTCAAAGCTCAGAATCTCAAGCTCCGCTCCGTCCGGAACGGGCTGAACAAGCTCCTTGATTTCGCCGTTGACTCTTGCCGCAAGCGCCGTCTTTTTGCATTCCTGGCTTATTGCTCCCGCAATGTCCAGCGCGTTCATTCCGTCATTGAATTCGCGCTTTTCGCCCTTCAGGGATACTATCATGCACAAAACCTCCCATAATAATGTAGAAAAGTCTTTGCCCGGCAAGCATTGCGGGTATAAAAAAACACCCATCCCATACTTTGGGACGAATGTATACATCCGCGGTTCCACCCAGCTTGCTTTCACCACTTATCGGCGCTCTATCGCGCTGCCGTGCGTTCCGGTCCCGAGGCGGTACCTCTGCCAATCCTTCGCGGCGCGCTTTCAGCCAGTGGCGCGCCTTCTCTTTCGGGGATTTCGGCTTGAGACTTGTTCTCGTTCATTCCGATACGGGAAGTATAGTATTCCCGCCCGCGATTGTCAAGAACGAAAATGCGTTTTATCTATTAAACCTCGGAAGTATTCATTCGGGCACAGATTGCATTCAGCACCGTAATTTGTTATAATGCATTTGGATTATGGCTAGTATTTAGGAGGTTTTGTTAATGAAGAGGATCACGCTTAATGTGAACCATATGATGGCGGATACTATGGGCGATAAGGGCGTAACCCGCGCGCAGATTGACGCGATGGGCGAAAAGCTTGCCGCCGCGCAGAAGAACGTTCAGGATAACCGCGGTATGGGCTGGCAGGGCTGGATGGAGCTGCCCTACAATCAGGCTGAGATTGTTGATAAAATCGAAAAGACCGCCAAGTATGTACGCGAAAATTTCGAGGCATTTGTCGTTCTCGGAATCGGCGGTAGCGCGCTTGGCCCCATCGCCGTTCAGCAGGCGCTCAATCACCTTCATTATAATGAGCTTCCCGCCGAAAAGCGCGGCGGCCCTCGCCTTTACGTTGAGGATAATATCGACCCTGAGCGCATGGCGGCGCTGCTTGACGTTATAAACGTTGAAAAGACCTGCTTCAATATCATCACAAAGTCCGGCGCGACCGCCGAAACCATGAGCCAGTACCTTATCATTTCCGAGCTTCTCAAAAAGAAGGTCGGCGCGGATTTCAGCAGGCATATCATCGCGACCACCGATACCGAGAAGGGAAATCTCATCAAGCTTGCAAAGGCTGAGAATTTTGAAACCTTCTATATTCCCTCTGGAGTCGGCGGACGCTTCAGCGAGCTTTGCCCCGTGGGACTTCTGCCCGCCGCCGTATGCGGAATTGACATCCGCGCAATGCTTGCCGGCGCAGCCGATATGGACGAGCGCTGCAAGAATAATAATGCTTACGAAAATCCCGCCCTTATGGAGGCGGCGCTCCAATACATCTTAATGAACGAGGGCAAGAACATTCAGGTAATAATGCCCTATGCGGACAGCCTTAAGTATATGGCGGACTGGTTCTGCCAGCTCTGGGCTGAGTCCCTCGGAAAGCGCGAAACGCGCTCCGGCAAGACCATCAACGCGGGTCAGACCCCCGTCAAATCCCTTGGCGTTACTGACCAGCACAGCCAGCTCCAGCTTTACAACGAGGGCCCCCTTGATAAGGTTATCACCTTCCTCAAGGTTGAAAGCTTCCGCAAGGAAACCGTTATCCCGCACGGCTGCGAGGAGTTTGCGGACGTTGCTTTCCTTGGCGGAATGACGCATAACACCCTTATCCACGCCGAGGAAGCGGGAACCGAGTACGCGCTTTACAAGAACGGAAGGCTCAATCAGACCATCGTGCTTCCGGAGGTTACTCCCTTCACCATCGGTCAGCTCATCTACTTTATGGAAATGACCACCGCTTATGAGGGCGAGCTGCTCGACGTTGACGCGTATAATCAGCCTGGCGTTGAGGAAAGCAAGATTGCGACCTATGCCGTGCTTGGAAATACCGGCGATAAGTATCGCATGAAGGGCGAGGAAATGAAGTCCCGTCCCGTTGAGAAGAAGGAATATATCCTTTAATCATTTTCCTTATTAATGGGCAACTGAATGAGAGAATGACGCAGCTCGGCGCAGGTAGGCTTTGCTTATCTGCGCCGAAAGTTTTGCTGCGGGCATTTTGTTGAAGTTATATGCACTTTGGTGTATACTAAGGAAAATCAGTTCTCGGAGAGTGAAAAAATGTACGATGCAGTAATTATCGGCGGTGGAGTGGTTGGCTGTGCCGCCGCGCGTGAGCTTTCGCGCTATAACGCGTCCGTATGCGTTGTTGAGAGCAGAAGCGACGTATGCATGGGCGCAAGCAAGGCGAACAGCGGAATAGTCCACGCGGGCTTTGACGCGGTGTGCGGGAGTCAAAAGGCGAAATACAATGTGCGCGGCGCGGAAATGATGCCCGCGCTCTGCGCCTCTCTCGGCGTTCCTTATATAAACAACGGAGCGCTGGTTGTCGCTTTTTCGGAGGATGAGCGGGCGGAGGTTGAGCGCCTGCTTTCTCAGGGAAGAGATAACGGAGTTAAGGGGCTTAGAATTGTCGAAAGGGACGAGCTGATGGCGCTTGAGCCTAAGCTTTCCAAGGACGCGGTGTGCGCGCTCCTTGCGGAAACGAGCGGAATCGTAAGCCCCTATGAGCTTACCTTTGCGCTTGCCGATGATGCCGCTCGAAACGGCGTAAGCTTTATGCTTGACACGCGCGTCACGAGCGCTGAGAAGCTGCAAAGCGGCTGGAGGCTTACCGTAAGCGGCGGCGAAAAGATTGACTGCCGCCTTGTAATCTCCTGTGCGGGCGTATACTCAGGCGAAATGCGCGATATCTTCGGAGCGGAGAAGCTTAAAATCATTCCGCGCAGAGGCGTTTATTATCTGCTTGACCATGAGGACAAGCCCGCGTTTA
>CAZUTB010000149.1:0-5253 GCA_964622905.1 uncultured Oscillospiraceae bacterium
CCTCAGCGCGAATGGGGCTTAAAACCGCCCTGTTTACGCTGAATTTGGACTCAATAGCGCTTATGCCCTGCAACCCCGTCATCGGCGGAACGTCAAAGGGGCACCTTGTGCGCGAGCTTGACGCCTTGGGCGGCGAAATGGGAAGGGCTATCGACGATACCTTCCTGCAAAGCCGCATGCTCAATATGTCAAAGGGTCCCGCCGTGCAGTCCCTGCGCGCTCAGGCGGACAAAAAAGCATACCAGAAGCGGATGAAGGCGGCGCTGTTTTCACAGGAAAACCTAACGATTCGGCAGGGCGAAATTACGGACATACTTGTTGACGGCAAGGGCGCTGTGCGCGGCGTAAGGACGCTTACAGGGCAGGAAATAGAGTGCAGGGCAGCAATAATCTGCGGCGGAGTATATCTCAAAAGCCGAATCATCATCGGCGAGGCGACATGGAACGGCGGGCCGCAGGGCTTATTAGCGGCGGGAAGGCTCAGCGACAGCCTCATCTCCTTGGGTTTTCCCCTTCGCCGCTTCAAGACAGGAACGCCCGCGAGGGTTGACGCAAGGAGCATAGATTTTGACGAGATGGAGCCGCAGCCGGGCGACGAGCCGGTTGTTCCGTTCAGCTTTTCAACCGAGAGAAGGCTTGAGAACCGGATGCTCTGCTACCTCACATGGACAAACGAGGAAACGCACAGGATAATTCGCGAGAACCTGCACAGAGCGCCGATGTTTTCGGGCGCAATACACGGGACGGGCGCGCGCTACTGCCCCAGCATCGAGGACAAGGTATACCGCTTTGCTGACAAAACGCGGCATCAGATTTTCCTTGAGCCTGAGGGAATAGACAGCCCCGAATGGTACGTTCAGGGAATGAGCTCGTCAATGCCGGAGGACGTTCAGTGGAGGATGTACAGAACAATTCCCGGGCTTCATAACTGCGTGCTTGTGCGGCTTGCCTACGCTATTGAATACGACTGCATTGACGCGCGCCAGCTCAGGCAGACGCTTGAGGCAAGCGACGTTCCCGGGCTGTTCTTCGCGGGTCAGGTGAACGGAACGAGCGGCTACGAGGAAGCGGCGGCGCAGGGAATAATTGCGGGAATAAACGCGGCGCAGAAGCTCAAGGGCGAGGAGCCATTCATACCAAGTCGCGAAACGAGCTATATGGGCGTGCTTGTGGACGATTTGACCACAAAGGGAACGGACGAGCCGTACAGGATGATGACGAGCCGCGCCGAACACAGGCTGTTCCTCAGGCAAGACAACGCGGATATTCGGCTTACGCGAGAAGGACGGCGCGTCGGGCTTGCGAGCGAAAAGCAGCTTGAACGCGTTATAAAGAAGGAAAGCGAAACGGCGGAACTGCTGAGGCTGATAAAGACGATAAACGTAAGGGACACAGCGGAAAGGCGCGAGCTGTTTGAAAGGCTCTCTCAGCCGCAGACGGAGCGCGGTTATACCGCAGAGGAGCTGCTAAAGCGCCCGCAGATAGGCATTTCCGCGCTTATGGAGCTATGTCCCGAGATAGCGGGCTACTCGCGCGGCGCGCTTACAGAGGCGGAAATCTCGATAAAATACGAGGGTTATCTGCAAAAGGAGCAGGAGCATATACGCAAGGAGCAAGCGATGGAGGAAAAGCTGATTCCCGAGGACACCGACTATTCGGGAATTGACGCGCTGAGGATAGAAGCAAGGCAGAAGCTTACAAAGCAGCGCCCGCGTTCATTAGGTCAGGCGTCAAGAATCCCGGGCGTTTCCCCTGCCGACATTGCCGTGCTGATGGTTTACCTGCAAAAGCGGGAAAGAAGCGCAGGAGCGGCAGAAAAGGCGTAATATCGGCAAGGAGAAGCCGCGTTCCGAATAGCGCTGACCAAGGTATCGGAATATTACAGACAGGGCTGAAAGCGCGTAAAAACGACTTTTCAGCAAATATTAATCTGTTTTTAGTCAAATTCTCTTGTTCGCAGGACATAAACGTAATATCATCCATTTGTAAGAAGGAGCGGCGACGAAACGCCGCAAGCGGTATCTGCGCCGCTGAAAGGGGAAGCACTATGGATGGAAAAACAGCCGCAAAGGCAGGAATCTCGTTCGGAAGCGCTCTGGCGATGGTTATAAGCTACGTTACCTATCACAATATCCTGCTGACGATTTTTCACGGACTTATTGGATGGGTGTACGTTATCTACCATATAATCAAGTTCGGGATAACAGGCTAATTGACGCTGCGCTTTCGGCGCAAGTAAGATATACTTACTTGCGCCGATTTTCATTATTTTCTTGTTCATCCACCGGTTTTCGCAGCACGAAAAACATCCACCGGTTTTCACCGATGGATGTCTTTTTGCCTCGCCGTGAAAGCGGCTCAGCGAGATTATTGATTATTACTTGCCAACGCCATTGGCGGTATCAAGATAAGCCTGCCAAGCGGGCATCTTGGTTTCAATAGCTTCAGCAACGGTCACAGCGCCGCCGGCGATGCTCCAGAAGAAGTCCTGACCCATGACATCGTTGTCAGAACCAAACAAACGGGAGATGATGGAGGTGTTGTGCTCAGGCTCACGGAGGATAGCATAGGTCTCTTCAACAGCGCGATCATCGCGGAATCTGTTGTACATGTCAGTCATCCAAGCAGTGGGATCAAGGCTGGTCTCGTAGCCGGGAGTTTCAGCAGTCCACAGATTCCAAGCGAAAGCGATCTTCCAAGCGCGGTCAGCATCATAGAAGCCGGGCATTACGGTGATGTTTTCGCTTACGTCGGTCTGATAGTTGCCGGGCTGGTTCTTGGGTCCGGTCGGGAAAGCGACCATGCCGAAATCATCAGCCATGCCGTCGAGGTTGGAGCCGGAGTTTACTTCGTAGGACTGTCCTACATGGAACGCGGCAGAACCGGACTTGAAGGCTTCATAGTACCAATCCCAGTTGGAATCGGCAGGCTGAGGCATACCATAGTTAACGATAATCTTCTGTGCCCAGTTAAGAGCCTCGATTACGTTATCGCTCTGAGCGGTGCAGACGTACTTGCCGTCAACAACGTCGAAGAACTTACCAAGGTTGGAGGAAACGGCAACACGCTGGGTGTCATCGTTGTTGCTAGCCATTCCGTAGGTATCAATAACGCCGTCGTTATCGGTGTCGCGGGTGCACTTTGCGAGCAGCTCTTCGAACTTTTCAAAGGTCCACTCGTTGTTCTTCTGCAGGTCATAGATGCTTTCGGGATCGATGCCGGCTTCCTCAACAAGACGCTTGTTGAAGAACACAACCTCGCGGGGTTCAGCCTTGCCGGTGGAAGCGCCGTAAATAGCGTCGCCCTTGCTCATCAGGCTTACGATAGCGCTGTTCCACTTGGAATCAGTGAAATCGAGGCAGTCAAGGGTGGACAGATCATAGAGCAGACCGCCGTTCATGGCAGTGGATACGGAATCCGGACGCATGATCATGACGCGGTTTTCTTCGCCCTGGGTGTTGATGAAGTCAAGCAGCGACTGGGGATTCGCAGCCCAGTCTCCATCGGACTTCTGAATCATGGTGAAGTTGTAGGTCTTCATGCACCACTCACGGAACTCAAGCTGCGCTTCTGCAGCGGAGTTGGTGGGCTCGGCAGGCGTTCCGTCAGCGGCAGACCAGTAGTCGGTTACGACAATCTGCATTCCGCCGAGGTCGATGGTGTTTCCGTTTGCATCCTTGATGATTTCCGGATATCCTTCGGGGACATCCTCCGCGACAGCGAAGCTGCACACGGACAGCATCATCACGAGAGCCAGAAAGAGAGAGATGAGTTTTTTCATGGTTGGTTCCTACTTTATTATTCCCATAAACGTCCTTGCTTATTCGGCGAAATTCGCCAAATAATCAGCCAAAGACGTATGATGAGCAAAGTTGTTCTGATGTAACTATCATAGCACACTTTACCGCAAAAGCGAATACAAAACGCTTACGAAAATGATTACAACGTTTCGTAAAACGGTTTACGGCAGCAAGCGTGCGACAGCTTACATCTTGATGCCCGTCATGCTCAGGCTCTCTACAAAGCCGCGCTGCGCGAAAATGTAGAGGATGATGAGCGGGAAGGTGGACATCAGTACGCCGGTGGAGATAATCTGCTGCTGGCGCGCAATGCTTACGGCAGAGCCGGAAACCTTCTGCGTATCGCCCATATACTGTGAAAGGCGCATCGCAAGGCGGCTCAGCTCACCGGAAAGCAGAGTTGCCGTTCCCATAAAGGTGCTGGAGTAGAAAATATCCGTCCACTGCCAGACGAACGCGAACAGGAAGCAGCTGGTGAGAATCGGCAGAGCGTCGGGAAGCATTACGCGCACGAAGGTGTGAAGGCTTCCGCAGCCGTCAACATACGCCGCTTCCTCAAGGGATTTGGGAACGCCCCTGAAATACTGCCTGAGCATATAGATGTACAGGCCGTCCTTAAGCCCCATGCAGGTTGCCGACATCAGCAGGTAAGGCGTAATCGTCTTGCGCAGGTTGAGCGGCGCGCCGAAAAGCAGCTTAAAGATTCCGAAAATATCAAAGAACCTGAAATTAATATGGAGCGAGGTGGATATAACCTGCGGAGGAACGATTATTACAAGCACAACGCAGGCGAACCAAAGCTTTTTCAGCGGGAACTCATACCGCGCGAAGCCGTAGCCGACAAGCGTGCAGGCAGCAACCTGAAGCACGGCGGTTAGGAAGGAAATCAGGATTGTGTTGAGCAGCGACGTTGGATAGCTCAGCAGGTGGCTGGTGAGCGTATAGTTAAGCGTTGTGGGATTGCGCGGGAGCACGGTAATCGTCGTATCGTAAATATCCTTTTCGGACATTATCGAAAGCGATATCTTGCTCAGGATGGGCTGCAGAATCATGAAGCACAGACCAAACATAAGCAGTGCGCGAAGAAAATTGACTAAAACGCGCTTGCTCGTAGAGCGCAGGAGGTATCCCCCGCTTTTGCGGTTGCGCTCCCAGAAGCCTGTTGAGTGCCATGTTTTGGACGTGTTACTCATAGTAATGCACCCCCCTTGAGATGATGAAGGACGAAATGCCAATCATGGCAATCGCAACGCCGAAGTATATCCAGCTCATCGCGGCGCTCAAGCCGTAGTTCAGGTTGGAGAGCATTACCTCGCTGATGCGGTTAAGAACGCCGTTCTCGCTGTCATCCTTCATGAAGAAGTCGATAATCGTATAGACGCAGTTTACAAGGAGCAGAGGGCTTACCATGGGGAAGGTTATCTTCCAGAAGGATTCCCAGCGGGAGCAGCCC
>CAZUTB010000150.1:0-5251 GCA_964622905.1 uncultured Oscillospiraceae bacterium
CTGACAAAGGGCGCAAGAATACTGCGCGACATGAAGAACAACGGAATCGACCGCGCGGTTATGGTGGGCGACCGCGACTTTGACTACCTTGCCGCGAAGGAAGCGGGAATCCCCTTCATTGCCGCAAGGTATGGCTACGCCCCGAAGGGCGAATTGCAAAACGCGGACGCTTTTGCCGATAGCGCAAAAGAAGCGGCGGAAAAGGCGCGCATAATACTCAACACCTGATACGCCGCTGAAATTCATACTACCTCAGGAAGCCGCTGACGATTGTCGCCTCGGCTTCCTTTTCTGTAAGCCCAAGCGTGCAGAGCTTCAATATCTGCTCTCCCGCAATCTTGCCTATCGCTGCCTCATGTATCAGCGCGGCATCGCGGTGATTCGCAATAAGCGAAGGGCTGGCGCTGACTCTTCCGTTATCCGCAAGGATTGCGTCGCACTCGCTGTGACCCGTGCATTTCTCGTTTCCGACTATTGTGGAGTGATATTCCTGATACGACTCGCCCTTTGCGACCGAGCGGGAAATAAGATTTACTCCCGCGTCCTCGCCGTTTATCTCTACCTCGAAGGAGGTCTTGGCGCGCTCATCGCCGTCCGTCAGGATACGCTCGCGAATCTCAAGCCTTGCGCCCGACTTCATTTTAACCTTTGTTCTTCTGTCGGTTCTGCTTACACCGCCGAGCTGAGAGGTATCCATTGTAAGGCTTGAGCCTTCGCCCAGCTCCGCCTCGGTAACGGGGTCAATTACGCGGTTTCCGTTCTGCGCGCCCGTTCCGATATGCTTTTCCTCGTAAAGCACCTTTGCGCCCTTTGCGAGAAAGAAGCGGTGGATTCCGTTATGCCGCGCTTCCTCGCCGGAGTCCGTATGCACTCCGCAGCCCGCGACAATAACTACATCCGCGTTTTCGCCGATGATAAAATCATTGTACACAAGGTCCTCAACCTTCGCCTTGGTTACGCAGGCGGGGATATACACCTTTTCGCCCTTCGTTCCCGGAAGCACGGTTACTATAAGCCCGGGGGCGTCCGTCTTTGAATCAATCTTTATATGCTCCGTTGAGCGGCGGGCGACGCTTTGGCAATCCTCGCGGATATTGTACGCTCCGTCATAGCTGCCGCTGTAATCGGATACAATCTTGAGCAAATCCTCTGTTACTTTATTCATAGTGCAGCCTTCTTTCGGGCGCTGTCATCCCTGAAGCAATCGGTATGCGCGTCATTGCAGGCGCAGCCCGGGCAGACGGACGCCTGCCTGAAAAGCTGGGGATAAAGCACTTCCTTTTCGCCGTGCGCCTTAATCCTTCCGCCCTCGATAAGCACAATCTCATCGGCAATGGAGAGAATGCGCTCCTGATGCGAAATGATTATTAATGCCTTTCCGCTTGTCCGCTTGAGATTTTCAAACGTTGAAATTAGCTCCTTGAAGCTCCAGATGTCGATTCCCGCCTCAGGCTCGTCAAAGATTGTATAAGCCGAGGAGCGCATAAGCACGCTGGCAATTTCAACGCGCTTTATTTCGCCGCCGGAAAGATGCGCGTCAACATCGCGGGAAAGATATTTCTCCGGCTGAAGCCCAACCTTTCTGAGAGCCGCGCAGAAATCGCAGTCCTTCGCATTCTTATCGGCAATTCTGAGCAAATCGCGAACGGTGATTCCCTTGAACCTTACGGGCTGCTGAAAGGCGAACGCAATTCCGCGCTTTGAGCGCTCGGTTACGTCCATGTCCGTTATATCCTCGCCATCAAGCAGAATTTTTCCGGAGCTTGGGCGCACTATTCCCGCGATAAGCTTTGCAAGCGAGGTCTTTCCGCTTCCGTTAGGGCCTGTTATAACAATCAGCCGATTTTTATCTATCGAAAGCGTAAGGTCACGGATTATCTCCGTTCCGTCCTCGGGTATTCCCCATGATACATTTTTCATTTCAAGCATGAGCAGCACCTCATTTTCGTTAAGCGCTAAGGACGCTGAGCGCGCCCATTGCCGCAGCCGCGCCGTCCGCTGCGGCGGTAGTGAGCTGGCGGACAGCTTTCCTTCGGCAGTCCCCCGCCGCGAAAACCCCTTCCATGCTCGTTTTGCAATCCTCTCCCGCAAGCACATAACCGCCTTCATCAAGCGCTATGCTGCCGGAGAACGGGGCGGTGTTGGGCGTCTGACCAACGCAGACGAAAAGCCCATTTACCGCCTCAAGAGTAGTATTACCCAGATTGTCCCTTACCGAAACGCCCGAAAGCTCTTTACTTCCGTGAAGCTCCGCAATCTGCGCTCCAAGCATGAAGCGCACGTTTGCGCGGCTTTGCAGGCGCTCATACAAAAGCCTGTCGCCGCGAAGCTCCTCGCGCCTGTGAATAAGGGTAACGGAGGAGCATATCGGCGCAAGATACAGCGCGGATTGCAGAGCCGCGCTTCCGCCGCCCACGACCGCGACAGGCTGCCCCTTATAGAAGGCGCCGTCGCATACCGCGCAGTAGGAAACACCGTTTCCGCAAAGCTCGCGCTCATTGGGAAGCCCCAGCTCCCTGTGGTGAGCGCCCACAGCTATTATAACAGCCCTGCACTCCGTGTCAACGCCGTCAATCGCAACAAAAAGCCTGCTGCCCTCGCGCCTTATTGCGGAAGCGTCGGCAAGCTCCATATCCGCGCCCATATCCATTGCCTGCGCGGTGAGCCTGTCCGCAAATTCCATTCCGCTTATGCTGCTTATTCCCGGGTAATTTTCGACAAGCGGCGAGGAGGTAATCTGCCCGCCGAAGCCGCTGCCCTCAAGGAGCAGGGGCTTTACTCCCGCGCGAGTGAGATAAAGGGCGGCGGTCAGCCCAGCTGTGCCGCCGCCTATAATAATTACATCCCTCATGCGTGAATTCCGGCAAACGGAGCCGAATCCGGCGCTGTCTGTGCAGCCGTATGCGCGTTCAGCCAGCCCTTGATATCCGAAACTCCGGTATACTTATCGAAAGCGTCGCTTCCTGCGATAACGAGCGTAGGCGCCTGCTTGATGAGGAAGCGGGTTGCGAGCGCGCGTCCCTCACCCTCCTCCGCGTCAAGCTTTTCATAGGCGATTCCCGCTTTGTCAAGCATCATCGCCGCCATGCGGCAGTTGGGGCAGGTCTTGGTGGTAAAGAGCAGCACGCGGTTTATGCTTTCCTTGGGCGCTGGCTTTTCGGCTTCCTCGCGCTCCAGCTTATGGGAATTTTTAAGCACGCTGTGCTCGATATCGTAAAGCTTCCTGTCCTTGAATTCCTGCGACTTGCCGTTGTTCCAGTTCTGAACGGGGCGATAGTAGCCGGTTATGCGGCTGTAAACCTCGGTATTCTCGCCGCAGTCGGGGCACTTGTAGGTTTCGCCCGCGATATAGCCATGGTTCTTGCAGACGGAATACGTGGGCGAAAGCGTGTAATACGGCAGGCGATAGTTTTCGGCAATCTTCTTTACCAGATTTGCCGCCGCCTTCCAGTCGGGAAGCTTCTCGCCGAGGAACGCGTGGAACACCGTTCCGCTTGTATAAAGGGTTTGCAGCTCGTCCTGAACGTCCAGAGCGTCGAATATATCGCTTGTAGCTCCTACGGGCAGATGCGAGGAGTTGGTGTAATACGGCGTTCCGTCCATGTTGGCGGTGATGATTTCGGGGAAGCGCGCCACATCGTGCTTTGCAAGGCGGTAGCTGGTGGACTCGGCAGGGGTCGCCTCAAGGTTATAGAGGTCGCCGTACTGCTCCTGATAGTCCGAAAGGCGCTCGCGCATATGGTTGAGCACGTCCTTGGAGAACTGCTGTGCCTCGGGGCTGGTAAGGTCCTTTCCGAGCCACTTAGCGTTAAGCGCAGCCTCGTTCATTCCCACAAGCCCGATGGTGGAGAAATGGTTATCGAACGAGCCGAGATAATGCTGAGTGTAGGGATAAAGCCCTTCCTTGAGCAGCTTGGAAATTACGGCGCGCTTTACCTTGAGCGAGCGGGCGGCAATATCCATCATCTTATCAAGCCTTGCGTAGAAATCCTGCTCGTTTTCCGCAAGATAGGCGATTCTGGGCATATTGATGGTTACAACGCCGACAGAGCCGGTGCTTTCGCCCGAGCCGAAGAAGCCGCCGGACTTTTTGCGAAGCTCGCGAAGGTCAAGGCGCAGACGGCAGCACATACTGCGAACGTCCGAGGGCTCCATATCGCTGTTGATATAGTTGGAAAAATAAGGCGTTCCGTACTTGGAGGTCATTTCAAAGAGCAGGCGGTTGTTATCGGTATCCGACCAGTCAAAATCGCGGGTTATGGAATAGGTCGGAATCGGGTACTGGAAGCCTCTGCCATTAGCGTCGCCCTCAATCATAATCTCGATGAAGGCGCGGTTGACCATGTCCATTTCCTTTTTGCAGTCGCCATAGGTGAACGCCTGATCCTTGCCGCCTACGATGGCGGGAACGTTCACAAGGTCCTTCGGAACCGTCCAGTCAAGGGTGATGTTGGAGAAGGGCGCCTGAGTTCCCCAGCGGGAGGGCGTGTTGACGCCGTAGATGAAGGACTCAATGCACTTCTTTACATCAAAATAGGAGAGGCTGTCCGCTTTGACGAACGGTGCAAGGTAGGTATCAAAGGAAGAGAACGCCTGAGCGCCAGCCCACTCGTTCTGCATGATGCCGAGGAAGTTGACCATCTGGTTGCAGAGTGAGGAAAGATGCTTTGCGGGAGAGGAGGTAATCTTTCCGGCAACTCCGCCGAGCCCCTCGCGGATAAGCTGCTTGAGCGACCAGCCCGCGCAGTAGCCGGTAAGCATGGAGAGGTCATGGATATGCATTGCGGCGCTGCGGTGCGCCTCGGCAATCTCCTCGTCATAGATTTCGCTCAGCCAGTAGTTGGCGGTTATCGCGCCGCTGTTGCTGAGAATAAGACCGCCGACGGAATAGGTAACGGTCGAGTTTTCCTTGACGCGCCAGTCGGTAACGTTAACATAGCTGTTAACGAGATCCTTATAGTCAAGCAGGGTGGAGCGCAGGTTGCGAACCTTCTCGCGCTGCTTGCGGTAAAGGATATATGCCTTTGCAATCTCGGAATAACCCGCCTGGCTCAGAACGGACTCAACGCTGTCCTGAATATCCTCAACGGTTATAACATCATCATGAATTTTATCCTCAAAATCCGCCGTCACCTTCAGCGCCAGCAAATCTATAACGCTTGAATGGTACTGCTTTCCCTGCGCGACAAACGCCTTGGTTATTGCGGCGCTTATCTTTGCGATGTTGAACTCCGCATAAGTTCCATCCCTT
>CAZUTB010000151.1:0-5200 GCA_964622905.1 uncultured Oscillospiraceae bacterium
GCAAGTAAGCTCCGCGCACTTGCGCCGAAAGCGAAGCGAAGCGTTACGGTTTTCTCTCTCCAAGGTCGGTAAGCGCAATGTAGAGCCTTCCGGTCAGCCCGAAATCGTCCGCAAGCTTATAGATTCCCGCCTTGAACCAATGGAAAATGAACTTAGGCGTTCTGAGCCTGATGATAAGCTCCGCGCGCTCCTTCTTCCTGTCGGCGGCAAGGTCATGCACCGCCTCCTGCAGGCGCTTGACCGTATCGGTATCGGTGACAACGTCCGAAAGCAGTATATGCCAAAACTGCCGCTCGTCATACTTGCCAAGCAGATAGAGGGACATATCCTCGTCATAGATGAACGTGCCGCTCAGCCAGTCATTTTCGATAACGATGGTCTTTTCGTTTTCAAGCACGGTGCGGTAGCGCCTGACCTCGTTGTTTCGGTACTCCAGCACGCTGTTGCGCGCCCGCAGGCGCTCATTCTCCGCCTTGGAGATTGCCGCCTTTACGCGAACCTTGAGAAGCGACGCGTCAAACGGCTTTGTGACATAGTCTGTCGCGCCCGCGCGAATCGCCCTAAGGCTGGTTTCGCGGTTCTCATCGCCGCTGACGACTATTACGGGGATAGAGCGCAAATCAGGCGTCTGCTGCATATTCTCAAGCACGGCAAAGCCGTCCATTCCGGGCATCATCAAATCCAGCAGCACAACGGAAATTGCCGAGCCGTAGTGCCTCAGCCTTATCAGCGCCGTTCGCCCGTCCTTCGCCTTTTCGACGATAAAATCAGAAGCGAAGATATTCGTTAACATCGCATGGGCAATCTTGCTGTCGTCAACTATCAGCATTCTGCGCTTCTTTTCCGCCGCAGAAGGAAGCGTGCTGATTTCCTCCGGCTTCATTTCGGGCTTTTCATGCTCGAACTTCATATCGTCGTGGTAGAAAACATAGTTGTCCTTGCCCGAGCCCTTGACGTAGTAAAGCGCCGCGTCCGCCTTATCGTAAAGCACGCCGAAGGTGATTCCGTCCCTTGGCGCAATAGTTATACCTATGCTTCCGGAAATCTCGACATCCATGCTGTACGACTTGCGGGTAAGCGCGCAGAACTGCCGCGCCTTTGTTACCGCAACGGTATCCGCGGGAATATCCGTAAGAAATATAACGAACTCGTCGCCCTGAAGCCTCCCTACAAGGTCGTTATGCCTGAGCGAGGCTTTTATGGACGAAGCTATATCGAGGAGCGCCTGATCGCCAGCGCTGTGCCCGAAAAGCTCGTTTACCCGCCCGAAGCCGTCAATATCCAGCATCATAAGCGCGTGCTGCACCCCGGGCTTGGAGGTTTCAATGATATAGTTAACCTGATTTTCAAACGCCGCGCGGCTGAGAACACCCGTCAGCGGGTCGTTCTGCGAGCGCTCTATCGCGGAAAGCTCCTCGCGCTTCTCAACGTCAATATCCTCGAACAAAAGATACGCGTCAACCTCGGTTGAGTGCGGAGCGTCCACCATTTCAACCGTGAGCCTGAGCCAGCGCATTCCGTCCCCGCCGTCCACACGCTCGCGATACTCTATCGTTTCAACGCTGTTGCCCTGATAATAGGCGGCAAGCAGCTTATCCGCGCTGATGAAGGCTATGAAGCGCTCAATATCATCCGGAAGCACAAATTTCTCGGCATAGCTTGCGGAGCGCATATCAAAGTCCGTTTCATCATCGTCAAAGCCGCTTATGATGAGCGCGCCCTCCTCATGCCCAAAGAGCAGATGGCGGGTAACATTGCAGCGGAAGAGCGAATAGCTCTCCGCGTCCCGCCCCTGAAGCGACTGCCTCCACTTGCGGTAAACCGCTTCCTTTTCAAGCTCATCCGTAACATCCTCAAAGGAAATAACGGCGGAAACGGGCTTCCCGTCGCTGGAAAATATGGTGGAAAAATTCGCGGTAATCCAGCGCCAGCCGACGGTTGACATTCGCTTGAAGGTCATCTTACCGCTCTTTTCGCCGCGCGCAATAGCGTTATAGAAGGCGATGTAGGTTTCGGCGCTGTCCGGAGCAACCTTGCCCTCGCGAATCTGACTGTACGGAATATCTGAAATATTCTTCGGCACGGTGAATATATCGTTTACGCGCGGTGAAACGCGCAGGGTCTTTGACGCAACATCGTAGCGGCAGACGACCGAGCGGCTGTGCGCGATGGCAAGGCGGTTCTCCTCCTCGCTTATCCTCAGGCTTTCCAGCGCCTCCTGCCTCATTGTAATATCGAATACGACCGAGTTAATTATTATCGCCGCCGTGCCCTCGGCGGAGCGCGAGGCCTTCAGGTTCAGCCACTTGAAGCCGCCGCCACTGAGATGCACCCTGAACACGGCGTCAAGCCGCTTCCCATCGTTTTTCAGCTCGGCAATCTGGCTTTTCAGCTGCGGCAGGTCATCCTTGTCAATCATTCTGAGAATTTCATCCTGAGTGAAGTCCGTATATTCGCGCCGCGAAAGCCCGAACAGACGGAGGAAGCCGTCGTTGAAATAGGCAAGCTTCATGCTTCCGTCTTCAAACTCAAAGGACGCAATGCCGCCCGGGATGTTCTCCGTCAGGGTTTCAAGGTGTGATTTGGTTTCCTTTTCCTCTGTTATATCCGTGTAGGTCGTCAGCTGAACAAGCCCCTTATCCACAAAGTTCGTCATCGAGATATGGCTTCTCAGCCATATCCTCCTGCCGCCCTTGTGAATGCCGCGATACTCCATGCTTTCGGGCTTTCCGGTTTTCGCAACCCTGCTTATCGTAGCCTGAACATACTCTATATCCGCCTTGTCTATCGTCGTGAACGGGTCTATCCCGTTTCCGCCGAAGAACTCCTCGCGGGAATAGCCGATTATGTCAAAATACTTATCGTTTGCAAGCTGATACTCAACCTTATCGCCGCTTATCGCCACGGCTGTTATTCCGCAGTTGACGTTCTCCATTACGGCTTGCAGCTGCTGCATAACCCTGCGCTCGTTTCTTTCCGCCTCGCGCTGCGCCGTCATGTTTTCGGCAAGGCAGTATACAAGGTAGCGGTCGCCCGTGGAAACGATTACGCGCATTGTGGAGCGGAGGTAGGTTTTGCGTCCTTGAGTGTTTAGCCCTGTGAAGGCAAGCTCAAGCGTTACCTCGCTGTATGTTTTAGCGGATTCGTTAAGCGCCGCCGACAGCGTTGCCCTGTCGCTTTCGCCGAGATGCTCCGTCCAGTTCAGGGCAAGCGCGGTGTCGATGGGCATTCCCGCGCTCTCGACCAACTCCGTATACTTTTTGCTCACCCGAAGCAGCTCTACCCTGCCGCTGTGGTACTCAAATATGCACGCGCTGCCGATATAGCTGTTGAAGATGAGGGAATCCATGGATTTCGGGTCCCAGAAGGCGTTGTTGTCAAGATGCTCAACGGTTTCAAGCTTCAGTATCTTTTCCTCTTTTCCGGAGGACTTGAGCAGTTTTTCAAAGCCCGCTTTGGGCGTCGGCTTTGAGTAGAGATAGCCCTGAATATACTTGCAGCCTATCGACGCAAGATAGTCCGCCTGCTCCTTCTTTTCAACTCCCTCGGCGATAACGGACATACCGAGCCATTTAGTCATTCTGACAATGCTCTCGATTATATTGCCGCCGCGCTCGCTGTCCCCGCGCTCCTCCATGAAGCGCATATCAAGCTTCAAAACCTGCGCGGGAACGCTCTTGAGGGTGTTCAGAGAGGAATAGCCGCTTCCGAAATCGTCAATTTCAACGGTGAAGCCGTAGTCGATAAGCTCCTTGACCACCTTGATTATTATGTCCGTATCCTCGGCGAACGCGCTCTCCGTTATTTCAAGGCGCAGAAGGGAAACGGGCAGCTTATATTTTTCAAGCAGCCCAGTGATATTGCTTACAAGGTCGGGTCTGAAAATATCGTAGCGCGAAATGTTTACGGAAACGGGAAGCGGAGAAAGCCCGCCCGCTAGCCATTCGGACAGGCTGCGGCAGACCTCCTCCCACACAAATTTGTCCAGCTCGTATATAAAGCCGTTCTTTTCAAAGATGGGAACGAAAACGGCGGGCGAAATAAGCCCCTTCTGCGGATGCCGCCAGCGCACAAGCGCCTCCGAGCCGACAAGCGCGCCCGAAAGATGGTTGTACTGCGGCTGATACCACGCCTCGAACTGCCGCACTCTGAGGGCAAAGGACATTTCGGTAACGATTTCCTGCTCAAGTATGAGGCGGCGGCGCATATTCTCGTCATAATAGGCGATTCTTTCGGTGAATTGCCCCTTGACCGTTTCGGCGGCGAGCGCAGCCCTGTCAAGCATAGCGCTTGGCGAAACCGAAGTATCCGAAACCTCATATCTGCCTATGCTGAACGAAATCGGCGCAACAAGCCCGTCAACGCGGCTCGCCATTCTTCGCATATCCGCAACTGCCTTTGATTCCGCGAATTCGGAAGGGTAAAGCACGGCGAAATTATCCGCGCTGAGGCGGCAGGCAATTCCGCCAAGCGCGCCGAAGCCATCGCCGAAAACCTTTGCGATGTACCGAAGAACCTCGTCGCCCTTCTTCGTGCCGTACTGGTCGTTGATAACCCTGAATTTGTCTATGTCAAAATACGCCATTATGTAATGGCGCGCAGGCTTTGCCGCCACAAGCTCCGCCGCCTCTGCAAGGAAGGCGCTGCACGAGTACAGACCCGTCAAAGCGTCGCGCTTGAGGGCATTTACCGCCGCCGCCGTTTCCCAAAGGCGGATTGCGCCGCGGATTCTCTGCTTTATAATCGCGGGCTTATAGGGCTTGCTTATATAATCGTTCGCGCCAAGCTCAAACGCCTTTTCCTCATAGCTTTCCTCGGTCTGCCCCGTCATAACAATTATGGGGAGCTGCGCATAATCTACGCCCGAGCGAACGCTTTTCAGCACGGAATAGCCGTCGATAACCGGCATAAGAAATCCAGAAGCACAGCGGAATAACCGCCCTCAGCTATCATGTCAAGCGCTTCTCTGCCGTTCGACGCCTCGGCAGTTTCATACTCATCTCCAAGAATGCTTTTGAGTATTATTCGATTAGCGACAATGTCGTCAACTATCAGTATTTTTCTTTTCATCCTGCGCTCTCCCGTATAAGCGACGCGGGCAGCCGCATTCCGCGCTGTGCCGCGCTATATCAAGCGAATAAATGCAAGGCATACCGATTTATATAGGAAATAATACGGCGTCCTTTAGCTGTAAAAATCG
>CAZUTB010000152.1:0-5194 GCA_964622905.1 uncultured Oscillospiraceae bacterium
ATGGACGTTGAAAACGAGGTGGAGAGCTTTCTTCACCTGAGCATTTACCGCGCGACAAATAAGACCATGCGCCTTTGGATGGATAACGGCTCGCTTGTCGAGGTTTATTCAAGCCATATAGCGCAGATGGCGGATGACGTTATGTTCCTTCTGTTTTCATCGCTCACCGTTTATGCTCCCTCCCTGCAAACGGTTGAGGATTATGCTATGCGCAAGCACTCGCTTTCGGCTCTAAGGGCGCTTTATACCGTGTTCGCGCGCCTGCAAACGCCCGCGGAGCTAAGCGCGGTAAGGCGGCAGATAACCACGCTCTACAAGAAAGAGGATTATGAATACTGGCTTGAGGAAGCGGACAGGCTGAGCGAAAATAAACAATAGATAGAAATGCGCTTTACTTTTTACTGCGCTGAGGCTATGATTATGTAGTGCTTAGAGCGATATACTAAAATTATCTTTAGGAGCAAAGCCGAATGGGAAAAATTATCGCCGTTGCCAATCAAAAGGGCGGCGTCGGAAAAACTACAACCTGCGTCAGCGCTGCCGCGGCAATTGCGGCGCTTGGGAAGCGCGTTCTTATAGTTGACCTTGACCCGCAAGGCAATGCGTCAAGCGGGCTTGGGGTCGCGGCGGAGGATGAATGCGTTTATGAGGCGATGATGGGGCAGCAAACGCTGGAAAGCGTTATCCGCAAAACCCCGATGAAGGGGCTTTTTATTGCACCCTCCGATATCCGTCTTGCGGGAGCCGAGGTCGAGCTTGTTTCAAAAAGCAAGCGCGAGTTCGTTCTGCGCTCGCTTTTGGCTAAGCCAGCTTCGGATTATGATTATGTTTTTATAGATTGCCAGCCGAGCCTCGGAATACTCACAATAAATGCGCTTGTATCCGCGCGCAGCGTGCTTGTGCCGATACAATGCGAGTATTATGCCCTGGAGGGCGTAACGAGCCTTATGAACACAATTAACCGTGTCAAGCGTTCCCTGAATCCGCTTCTGGAGCTTGAGGGAGTCGTTATGACTATGTATGATTCCAGAACGAATCTCAGCGCTCAGGTTGTGGCGCAGGTCAGGAAGCATTTTGGGGATAAGGTGTTCCGCTCCGTCATTCCGCGCAATGTTCGCCTGAGCGAATCCCCCAGCCACGGAATCCCGATTTGCCTTTACGATAAAAATTCCTCGGGAGCCTTGGCGTACTCGGCGCTTGCGTCCGAGATACTTGCTAAAAACGGACAGGGAAGCGTATGAGTATGAAAAAAGGTGCTTTGGGTCTTGGGCGCGGTCTTGACAGCCTGCTTCCCGACGTTTCCGCCGAGCAGGGCGAAGGCGTTACGATGATTGCAATTGAGGATATAGATGTTGACCCGCGCCAGCCGCGCAGGGCTTTTGACGAGCGCGCGCTTGCCTCGCTTGCGGAAAGCATCCGCTCCGTCGGTATAATTCAGCCCGTGCTTGTTACGGAAAACGGCGGGCGCTTCCGCATTGTGGCGGGCGAAAGGCGCTTCCGCGCGGCGCGCCTTGCGGGGCTTACCGTTATTCCCTGCCTTATCAGGGAGCTTGACAAGAACAGCCGTATGGAGTTCACGCTTATTGAGAACCTTCAGCGCGAGGACTTGAACCCCATCGAGGAAGCGCAGGGAATCCGCGAGCTGATGAGCGCCTGCGGCTATACGCAGGATGAGTGCGCAAAGCGCATAGGCAAAAGCCGCCCCGCGATAGCAAACCTGCTCCGCCTGCTTTCGCTTCCGGAGGAGATTGCCGCCGAGGTGCGCTCCGGTCGCCTGAGCGAGGGTCATGCGCGGACGCTTGCCGGAGTTGCACCGAAGGAAAGGCAAATACTGCTTATGCGTCAGTGCCTTTTGCAGGGCTGGACGGTGAGACAGCTTGAGCAGGCGGCTTCCCGCAGCGAGGAAGCCAAAAAGCCGCGCAGGGATAAAACGCTGCTTCCCGAGCTTCAGGATATGCAGGATATGATGATAAGAACCTTCGGAATGAAGAGCGTTATCGCAGGCTCTGTCAAGAAGGGCAAGATTACCATAGAGTATAATACCCGCGACGAGCTTGACCACCTTTACGATTTACTAGAACGGCTCGGCGACTAACTTTCGCTGCACGTCTGCTGTGCAGACGCTCCGCTCTCGGAGCAAGTGCGTTATGCTTACTTGCTCCGGTTTGCAGCGTTTTCCTGTTTCGGCTTCGCCTCACGGTCGGAAAACGCTGCAAGGAAGCGGGATAGATACCGCTCCTCGGGGCGGCAAAGCCACCCCTGCGGATTTCAAATGAAGGGGTTTTACCCCTTCATTGCATCCCCAAAGCAACAATCGGGTTTTATTAATCAGTAATCATTGGCTGACGGAATATAGCTGATATAACAGGGCGGGACTTGCAATAATGCATTTCCCGCCCTTTTGTTTTTTGTATTCCGCTTTTCCTTTCGCTCTTCTCTGTGTCTTCTTTACATTATATCTCCGGAATATTTAAGATTGTCAGCGCCGGTGTCCGTAATCCCTATATATTCCATATCATTCTCCGCACTTCTGAAATCCTCCTGCCGAAGCACGCTTATATTGTCATAGCCTGCTCTGTAAACTCCGTTGTGCTCGTCCCGTTTGAGGGTCAGGCGGCAGACGGAGACCTCGTAGGCGGTTCTTTCCTGAATCGTACCGTCGGGCAGCTGCTTTTGATATGAGCGAGATTGAAACCGACCGGCTATCTGCAATTTATCGCCGGTTTTAAGGTGCGAGGCGAACCTTGCCGTGCGTCCCCATGTAATGCATGGTATATAATCGCTCTTTCCGTAGGCTCTGTTTACAGCAAGCATAAGGTCGCATATCTCTCTGCCGAATGGAGTAGTGCGATATCCGGGCTGCTTGCAGAGCGTTCCGAACAGGCTTATTTGATTAGGGTTTTCTTCCTCGGCGGGCGGCGGAATCTTCTGCGCGAACGCGGTTATGAGAAGCCGCCCCTGACCCGCTATCACCTTGTTATAGGAGCGCAGCTGTCCCTCTATGCAGATTGGCTGCCCGGGAAGCAGCTCCTCGTGCGGAAGCAGGCGCTCGCTTGCCGTAACGGGCAATAGGTCCGCCACTCCCGAAAGGCGCGGAACGGCTATCGTAGTGTGGTAGAACGCTTCCCCGAATACCTCGTGACCGAAGATGGGAAGCTCGTGAACCGTACCTGAAAGACGCAGTGAATTAGTGTTTTCGTCCATTGAGTACACCTCGCCCTATTATATTTCAACACGCATTAGCTTTCCGCGTGCTGTTTTCCCGCATGGTCTATCCGTGTATTTCCCGAAAGCAGAATTTCGGAAACAGGGATTATCTTAAGCCCTGCCTTCTGATAGCTTTCCAGTATTCGCGGAAGCGCCTCGGCGGTGTGCTTTGCATCGTTATGGAAAAGCACTATGTCGCCGCTCCCGAAGCGCTTTACGCATCTTGATACGATTTCGTCCGCTGAAAGCCCCTTCCAGTCCAAGGAATCTATTGACCACTGAACTATCTCATAACCCTGCGCGCGAGCCGAAAGCACGGTCTTATCGTCATAATCTCCGTAAGGCGCTCTGAAAAGCGTCGGCCTTACACCTGTAAGTGTTTCCGCCATGTCGCTCATTATACCGATTTCTGCTATTTTCTTTTGCTCGCCTATCTGCGGAAAATGCGCGTGCGTTGCGCTGTGGTTGCCAATCTCATGCCCGCGCGCCGCTATTTCCTTCACAAGCTCCGGATATTTCTCAACCCATAGCCCTACAAGGAAAAATGTGGTTTTGACACCGTATTCGTCCAGCGTGTCGAGAATTTTTTCCGTCTGCTCGCTTCCCCATGACGCGTCAAAGCTTATCGCGATAACTCCGTCATTCCGCTCTACCGAATAAACCGGCAGCTCGCGCTTCTGCGCGGAGGCATAGAGCGCTCCGCCGTCGCCTAAGAGGGTGTATACGAGCGATACGGCGGTCATCAGCGCGGCAAGTAAAAGCCCCTTCAGCTGTATTCTGTTAAAAAGACGAAGCGCCATAAGCTGTCCCGTCCCTTCACGCATACTTTGCGGTATGCTTCAAGGTAGGATATGCTATGGCGCCCGCCTGATAGAACGTAGAATTTTATCTTAGTTTGTCATTCCGTGGTTATCTTTTGTTTTTATGCTGTATTTCGGCTTTAGCGGCGAAATCGCAAGCATAAAGAGGTATCTGACCTTCTGCGGAAGGCTCAGCGCCTTGAACGCCGACTTGCCAAAATTCTCAGCGTCCCTCAGCATTTCCGCGCTTACGTCTCTTTCGGTATAGCTTGCAGTATAAACGCTGTACGCCAGATTCCTTGCGTCGGGCAGCAGCTTTTCCGCGCGTGTAAGCGTATTAAGCAGCGTTTCGCCTGTGTTCTGCGCAACGCCCTTTAGCCTCAGCGCGAGCATTACAGCCGAGTACCATATCATCAGCCTGTCCTTATCGTCCGTCTGCCGCTTTGCGGTCATTTCGGGCGAGGTGTAGCGCAGCCTCAGGTATATAGCCGCTATTATGAGCAGCAGCAAGAGCGGCCATAAGAGCCAAGACAGATTCGGCGGCGGGTTCTTGCTTCTGTCATTTGGGTTGTCCGGCTCGTCAGGCTCATCAGGCGGCGGAGTCGGGGTTGCCTGCGGGTCCGGGGTAGGCGTTTGAATGCTTGGGTCGGGAGTCGGCGTCGGCGCGTCGCCGTCCTCGGGCGAGGGCGTAGGCGTGGGTGTCGGGGAAGGTGAAGGCGAGGGGGAGGGAGTTGGCACAGGGTCGTTGCTGCCGCCGTTGTTGTCGTTATTATCGTCCTCGCCGTTGTTATTGCTATTTGCATCGGAGGGAGTAGGGTCAAACGAAACCCAGCCGAAGCCCGCGAAATACACCTCGCTCCACGCGTGAGCGTCCTTGCCGGTGACATATGCAACATTCTTGTTTCCGGGGTCTGCAATATAGCCCTCAATATACCTTGCGGGAAGTCCCGCCATTCGGCACAAAACCGTAAACGCGGAGGCGAAGTAGGTGCAGTAGCCCTCCTTGCCCTCGAAAAGGAAGTAGGTAACAAAGTCTATGTTGTCGGGCGGGTCGTCCGGCTCAAGCGTGTATTTGTAGTGCCGCTTGAGGTAATTGCTTATCGTAACCGCCTTCTGATAGGGCGTATAGCAGTTCTCCGTAATTTTTTGCGCAAGGTCATAAACAGGCTGCTGCATATGCGCGGGCA
>CAZUTB010000153.1:0-5191 GCA_964622905.1 uncultured Oscillospiraceae bacterium
GCGCTTAACACGCTTGGCGTTCTCTATCTAATGGAGAACGGAACCGAGATTAACTCCATAGCGGATTTAGCCGGAAAGAGCATCGGTGCTTCCGGACAGGGCTCGCTTCCTGAGTATGTGCTTGATTACATACTGAAGGCTAACGGGCTTGAGGATGTGTCGGTTACCTATTATGCCGAGCACAGCGAGCTTGCCGCGCTGCTTGCCGCAGGAACTGTGAATTTAGCTATTCTGCCCCAGCCCTTCGTAACCAGCGTGCAGATGCAGGAAAGCAATGTCAGGATAGCGCTCGACATTACCGACGAGTTTGATAAGGCTGCAAAGATAATGGGCGACGATGACGCCGTTCTCAGCATGGGCTGCGTGATAGTCAGAAAAGAGTATGCCGAGCAGAATCCCGAGGCGGTTGAAAAGTTCCTTCAGGACTATGCAAAGAGCGTAGAGTTTGTTAACGCTAGTGTTGACGACGCGTCCCTGCTGGTTGAAAAGTTCGGGATAATGCCTAAGGCTTCCGCCGCTAAGAAGGCAATACCCGACTGCCATATCGTGTTCATAACCGGAAATGATATGAAAACGCAGATTGAGCCGCTCTATCAGATACTCATGAACGCGAATCCCGCGTCAATAGGCGGGGCAATGCCTCCTGCCGATTTCTACTATGGCGCAGAGAACTAAGAAAAACAAAACAAGAATGCCTATCTGGGCGGAGAAGCTTTTCTCCGCCCTTGTATGGCTTGCTGTTTGGCAGGCTGCATACTTAATCGTCGGGAAGGATTTGCTTCTCGCGTCGCCGCTTAATACTCTAAAGGCGCTTATGGCGCTTTGCGGAAAGCAGACGTTCTGGAGCGCCGTCGGCGGAAGCCTGCTCAGAATGCTTATATCGCTTATAAGCGGAGTTGCGCTTGGCGTTATTCTGGCGGGCTTGCTTGCACGCTTTCGCCTGCTTAACGCGGTTTTTCGCCCGCTGCTTTCCGTTATCCGCTCAACTCCCGTTACCTCCTTTATCCTGCTTGCCCTTGTATGGCTCTCCGCCTCTAATGTTCCGGTGCTTACCGGAATATTAATGGTGGTTCCGATAATCTGGGCAAACGTTACTCAGGGAATAGAGTCGCTGGACTCGGGTCTTTTAGAAATGGCTGAAATATATAAGTTTTCGCCCGTAAAGCGGCTGCGGCACCTCTATATCCCCTCCGTTATGCCGCATTTCATTGCGGGCGTTAAGACCTCTGTGGGCTTATGCTGGAAGGCGTGCATCGCTGCCGAGGTTATCGGAACGCCTAAGAATGCAATAGGAAGTATGCTCTATAACACAAAGATTTACCTCGAAACCGAGAATATGTTTGCGTTTACAATTACTGTGATAGTTATCAGCATGGCGCTTGAAAGGCTGTTCAGGCTTCTGCTGCAATTGCTTGCCAATAAGGAGGGAAGCGCCTATGCGGATGGGATTTGACAAGGTAAATAAATCCTACGGCGATAAGAAGGTGCTTTTCGACGTTTCTTTTTCTGTCAACGAATCCGGCAGGCTCTGCTTCTTTGGTCCCTCGGGCTGCGGAAAAACGACCGCAATGCGCATTTGCCTCGGGCTTGAGCAGCCGGACAGCGGAAGTGTTTTCGGCTTTGACAAAATTGAAGCCTCTGCTCAGTTTCAGGAAAACAGGCTGCTTAAGTGGAGAACCGCGGCAGAAAACCTGATGATTGCCTGCGATATAGATATCGACAAAGCTGTTCACGAGCTTGAAAAAGCGGGAATACAAAAAGGGGATAAGGTGTACCCTTCCGAGCTTTCGGGAGGAATGAAGCGCAGGGTCTCCCTTATTCGCGCAATGCTTAAGAAAAGCGATATAGTTATGCTTGACGAGCCGTGCAAGGAGATGGACGAAGCGCTCAAGGGTCAAATGCACGAGTATATTTTAACCTTGCTTTCCTCGCGCTCGCTGATTCTTATAACCCATGATATATCGGAAGCTAAAATTCTTGTAGGTTCTGACAACATACTTGACTTATCCACTTTGAGTAAAAACGGCATATCTAACAAATAATTTTCTTTATCTTAAGCAAAATAACAACAGAAATCGCACGAAAACCTTTGCGTTGTCCTAAAATCTATGGTACAATGCTACAAAGAAGGGGCTGGCAACCATGCGGGTCCCGCTTAATACGGGGAGGGTTCGCCTATGAAGTTCGGGCATTTCGATGACGCGGCTCGGGAATATGTTATAGAAACACCAAAAACGCCGTATCCGTGGATTAACTATCTCGGAAGCGAGCAATTTTTCGGAATTATCTCCAATACTGCAGGCGGCTATTGCTTTTACCGTGATGCCCGCCTTCGCCGCATAACAAGGTATCGCTATAATAACGTACCGGTTGATAACGGCGGACGCTATTTTTACATCAAGGATGGCAACACCGTCTTTAATCCCGGCTGGAAGCCCACAAAGACCGCGCTTGACTCCTATGAGTGCCGTCACGGAATGGGCTATACGCGCATAACCTCCGAAAAGAACGGAATCAAAGCGTCCCAGCTTTCCTTCGTTCCGCTTGGGCTGAATGCCGAGGTTCATCAGATTACCATAACGAATAACACAAACGATGTTAAGAGCCTCCAGCTCTTCTCCTTTGTTGAGTTCTGCCTGTGGAACGCCTCCGATGATATGCTGAACTTTCAGCGCAACTTCTCTACCGGCGAGGTTGAGGTTGAAGGCAGCGTTATCTACCATAAAACAGAGTACCGCGAGCGCCGCAATCATTATGCCTTCTTTGCTGTAAACAAGCCTGTGAACGGCTTTGATACCGATATGGAGTCCTTTGTAGGGCTTTACAACGGCTTTGACGCGCCCGAGGCTGTGACGAACGGACAAGCGACCAACAGCATTGCGAGCGGCTGGCAGCCCATCGGAAGCCATCAGATTAATCTTAAGCTTCTGCCCGGCGAAACCCAGAAGTTCAACTTTGTTATTGGCTATTGCGAAAACCCTACAGAAGAAAAGTTTGTTGCGCCCGGCGTTATCAACAAGAAGCCTGCGCAGGAGATTCTTTCTTACCTTACAACGGATGCGCAGATTGACGAGGCATTCGAGATTCTCAAGAACCATTGGGACGAGCTGCTCAGCGTATACACCCTCAAGTCAAGCGATGAAAAGCTGAGCCGCATGGTCAACATTTGGAATCCCTATCAGTGCATGGTAACCTTCAACATGAGCAGAAGCGCTTCCCTGTTTGAGAGCGGAGTAGGCCGCGGACTCGGCTTCCGCGATTCCTCTCAGGACTTGCTCGGCTTCGTTCATCAGATACCGGAGCGCGCCCGTGAGCGCATTCTGGACATAGCCGCAACGCAGTTCCGTGACGGCGGCTGCTATCACCAGTTCCAGCCCCTTACCAAGAAGGGCAACTTTGATATCGGCGGCGGCTTTAACGATGACCCGCTTTGGCTCATTGCGGGAGCGGCTGCGTATATCAAGGAAACCGGAGATTTCAGCATTCTTGACGAGCAGGTTGGATACGACTGCAATCCCTCGGACTCGGGTCCGCTGCTTGAGCATCTTCAGGCTTCCTTTGACCATGTGCTTAACAATCTTGGACCGCATGGTCTGCCGCTCATCGGCAGAGCCGACTGGAATGACTGCCTGAACCTCAACTGCTATTCGGATACTCCCGACGAGAGCTTCCAGACCTTCTCCAATCCCGAAGCGCCTAACGACAGGATTGCCGAATCCGTGCTTATCGCGGGTATGTTCGTTTCCATCTGCCCCGATTTCGCGAAGCTGCTTCGCTATAAGGGCGAAAGCGAGCGCGCCGATAAGGTTGAAAAGGCAATTTCGGAAATGGCTGAGACCGTCAAGAAATACGGCTGGGACGGCGAATGGTTCCTTCGTGCTTATGACGCGATGGGCAATAAGATTGGCTCAAAGGAATGCGAGGACGGCAAGATATTCATCGAGTCGCAAGGCTATTGCGTAATGGCGGGCATTGGCGTTGATGACGGCAAGGCTGAAAAGGCTCTGGAGAGCGTGCATAAGTATCTCGAAACGGAGCATGGAATTATGCTCCAGCAGCCTGCCTACAAGGAGTATCACCTTGAGCTTGGCGAGATTTCCTCCTATCCCTGCGGTTACAAGGAGAATGCGGGCATATTCTGCCACAATAATCCGTGGATTATGTGCGCTGAAACCATGCTTGGGCACGGCGACAGGGCGTTCGACCTGTACAGCCGCATAGCGCCTGCGTATCGCGAGCCTATATCCGACCTGCACAAGACCGAGCCTTATGTTTACTCGCAGATGATTGCAGGCAAGGATGCCGTGCGCTTCGGGCAGGCGAAGAACAGCTGGCTTACCGGCACTGCTTCGTGGAACTTCTACACCATAAGCAACTACATTCTCGGAATCAAGCCTGACTTTGAAGGGCTGAGAATCGACCCTTGCATTCCGCACACTTGGAACGGCTACGAGATTTCCCGCCGCTTCCGCGGAGCTTGGTACAATATTGATATCAAGAATCCGAAGCATGTTTGCAGAGGAGTAGCCGAGATGCTTGTTGACGGAAAGAAGGTATCCGGAAATCTTGTGCCGCTCTTTACCGACGGAGTCCACAAGGTCGAAGTAGTCTTAGGTTAATAGTTATAAGCAAAACCGCTCTCTGTCGTAAAGGCAGGGAGCGGTTTTCAGGTTTGTTTTAGGCTTTTGCAAAATTATTAAAGCTATCAGGCTCAAGCTCATAGTCAACGGAGCTTTGCAGCTCACCAAGCTGATTGCGCCAAGCGTCCGCATTCACTCTAAGCTTTTTGAAGCCAAGAAGCTCATATACGTGTTGCGCCCTTTTGTTATTTAGATTGGTATCAAGCACGATGCCTGCAAAGCCCATTTTGAACAGCTCACCTATAAGCATACTGAGCAGCACTCTTCCGTATCCCTTGTCCTGCGCAGAGAATTCGCATATCTTGATGCCGATTTCGGCTTTTCCGCCGCCTATATCGGTGTAATTCGCTTCGCCTATTGGCTTGCTGTCGTATTCCAGTATCAAACGTCTGCCTCTCGGCGCGTTTTCACTATCCTTCTTGATAAGCTCGGTGATGTACTCTAGCGTTTCTCCTGTTCCGTTCGGGAAACCCGCGTGAGCCATAACGCGCCCATCGTTCCACCAGCTATGAAGCAATGACGCATCATGAATTTCTGCATTCCTTATTCTA
>CAZUTB010000154.1:0-5175 GCA_964622905.1 uncultured Oscillospiraceae bacterium
CGAGGCGAGCATACCATCGTTGAAAACGCCCACTCTCAGCGCAATTGCCGGAGTATGCGGGTCGGACAAATCGGGCATATTAAAGGAGCGGGTGACAACGCGCCAGAGCGCGGGGCTTCTCACCGAAAGATAGGTGCTTTCGCCCGCGCAGGAAAAAAGCTTATCCGCAAGGCGGCAGACGGAGTTGACGGAGAGGAAGCGGCTGTTGTGCATTTCACCCCAGTTGCCGATAAACAGCCCCTGCATAACGAAAATGAACGGCTCAAACTCCCTGAGCAGCGGCGAAAGCTGCTCCATATGCTCAAGAATTGTCGAAATGCTCTTAGGCTCCGCCTGAATGTTCTTGCCGTCCCAGTCGTAAAGGAAGCGCAGCAGCATTGTAACCTTTTCTGCCCGAAAGCGGCGGAAAACGCGCTCTACCATCTTCAGCGCCGCGTCGTCAAGCGCCGAATCGTTATACCTGCGCAGGTTAATTTCAACCAGCGCAAGCGTTTCGCCGCTCGTAAGGCAGAAGTCGCCGATATTTTCGCCTGTGGTTTCAAGCTTCTCCACGGGCGCTTCAAAACGGTAAATCGAATAAAACCCACAGAAAGGGTTGGCTACTCTTTCGCGTGTCTCTTCCATCGGATACTCAGCCCACTTTACTCTGATTTTACCGTTTGCGGCAGCCATTCATTACTCCTTAAGAAAATCTTACGACCACTCTACAAGCCGCTTCTGCTTGCCGCGCCGCGTTCTCAGGTATACGGCAAGGATGCTCAGAGGCATTGTAATCATATAAATCATCGGCTTGATAATTCCGGAATGCATACTCGTTCCCGCCGTTCTTATGTGCATAATAGAGGGAATCTCCTGCACATTATAGCCCATCAGAAGCATCTGAATAATCATATTCGCGTCCGGATACTCATAATCGAAGTTCTGATAAACCGAATAATAGAGGAAGGCGGAGCGGTCAAGCCCCTGAAGCCCCGAGGTGGGGTCGAGAATGACCTGACCCGTTGTCCTCTTGATGATTCGGCGGAAAAACTCTATCGAAATCTTCTTTATTCCCGAAATCGGGAAGGAAACGCTGCTCTTGAAGAAGCGCGAGCCGATAACGATGTCGGGAATCTTTCCGTCCGCGTCCGGAGTGGTAAGCGCCTCGTAAAGAGATTTTATGTTGCATATATCATGCTGCCCGTCCGCGTCAATCTGTATAATATACTTATAGTTATGGCGGACGGCGTACTTGTAGCCGAGCTGCAAAGCCGAGCCGTAGCCCAGATTGAATATATGCGATATTATCTCTACGTTCGGGTACTCCTTAACAACATAGCTTGTGGTGTCCTGCGAGGCGTCATTGATAACGAGTATGTCAAGGAAGTCAAGGCTCTTATCCGCCGTAAGCTTGTCCAGCAAATCGCCTATTGACGCTTCCTCGTTGAACGCGGGAATTATCAGCAGTACGTCCTTCATTAGTTATCTCTCCTCATTAATAAGCTCCAGCAGGCGCTTCATATCCTCGGGATGGTTGAGATTCTTCTTGAGCGTGTTCTCCTTTAGGCGCAGGCGAAGCTCATCATCCCCAAGCACCCGCATTACCTCGCGCGCGAGATTTTCGGGAGAAAGCTCAAGCAGAATTCCGTCTTCTCCGTCCACTATCTGCTCCGTATTGCCCGTGCAGTTTGAAGCAACGATAGCCTTTCCGAGAATCTGCGCTTCCTCTATCGCTATGCTCTTGCCCTCAAAGCGCGTTGCGTGAACGTAAACGTCCGCCGCCCTGACGTATTGATAGGGGTTATCCACCGCGCCCATCAGCACGAAGCTTCCGCGAAGCCCCGCTTCGTCAATCTGCTTTTCAAGCTGCGCCCTCTCCGGTCCGTCGCCCAGAACGTACCAGCGGGCGTTGACTCCCGCGTCCCTGATAATTCTGAGCGCCTGAATCGCTATGTCATACGCCTTCTGATAGTGAAGCCGTCCGACGGTTACGAGCCGCTTTCCGTCAAACCCGTCCGTAAAGCCCTCGCCCTTCTCTGCCTTTTCGAGAATCATATCGCGGTTGAGAAGGTTGCGGAAAAGGAAAACCTTGTCCTTATACTGCGGGTAAACGGATAGGAACTGGCTTGCGACCTCGTTTGAAACGGTGAATACTCTGTCAATCCTATCGTAGCAGCCCGCGTCCATTTCGGGCAGATAGCCCGCGCGCTTGTAATCTATATGGATGAACGCCGCCTTCGCCTTTGCCTTCACCATATCCGCCACAAAGTAGGTTGCTGCGCCCTCAAGATAGGCAACCGCAAGGTCGTATTCCTCCGGCAGCGGCTTTCTGCCCTTTGCAAGCAGCCTCCAGAGCAGCTTGTCATACTGCATTCTTCCGCTTTTCTTTTGGAGCTTAACGTTCCTGCGCATTTCGCCGAGCATCTTAAAGCCCGTAAAGCGGTAAAAGAACGCCTTTGCGACATTTCCCGCAATCGCGGCGCGCCCCGAGAAGGAGAGAACGGAGCGGCAGCTGTGGCGCTTGTTGAGAATTTCAACGCCCTTGGGAACGCGCGCGAAAAGCTCGCCGTAGGGAAGGATTGCATAGAGCGAAAGCTCGTATTTCCCCTCCGCCTCAAGCCTTCGCAAAAGCTCAATGAGCGCCGTTTCCGCGCCCGCTCTGCCCATTGTGTTGATTACAAAGAGCAGCTTTTTCATACCGCTGCCTTCTTCCCCTCCGCGGAAGTGCGGCGCGCGTTCTCCTGCCTGCGCAGGGCTGCGTTCTCGTTATTGAGCATTGAAACCTGAATTGCAAGCTCCTGAACGCGCTTATATAGCTTTGCGCACTGGCGGAAGCAGTAGAAGATTCCGAACAGCGCAAGCACGATGCATATTGCGAATATTATACTCGGGGCGTACTCAACGCCGAAGAAATCCGCAATGAAATAGCAGATTCCCGGGAACACGCCGAAAAGAATCATCACAAGCCCGAGAAAGAGCCAGAAAAGGCTCTGCCTTTCCGTGATAGCTCTGTTGACAATTGCGCGGATGGCAATTCCGATTACAAGAAGTCCGCTTAGGATTACCACTATTCTGAGAGTTGCCGACAAGAAAACCCCTCCCTCATTTCGCTGCGGAAGCAGCCTTTGTATAAACCTGCGCGGGCGGCATATCCGCCTCCCGCTTGTCGATTATCGAGCCGACGCAGAAGGTGTGAGTGTAAATATGGTTCTCCATGTACCTGAGGCGCAGGAAGGAGAACATATACGCGCACAGCGAGCCGACAACGTAGCCAAGCCCGTACCACTCGGTGGGCAAGCTCATGGAAAGTATCGCGCCCAGAACGGACACGCCCGCAAACACAAGCCCCGTGAGCGCCGAGCCGGTGTAATCGGAATAATACTGGAGAAAGAGAATGTTGGAGTACATAAGGAAGGAGATGAAATACCCGACCGACATCAGCGGGTATATCTCCATAGTCATTCCCGCAAAGCCGATAAGCGGCAGTATAATTTCGGCTATAAGGAAGATGACAACAGATATTGCGAACTGAACCTGAACCAGATTCTTGAGCTGCTGACCCAGCGAGCGGAACATTCTGGTTTTTGCCTTTTCAATCATCTCAAGGCTTCCGCCGACAACGGAGCTGTTGAAATCGCTGTACCTGTCGAAGAAGTGCATTTCTACCTTGGATATGAAAAGCACCGTTGCGGAGATATTCGTGAACATCGCAAGGCAGGTTGCCATATCGTAGGGCTGATTGCAAATATAAGTCTGTACAATTTCCAGCCTGAACGGAGCGAACCAGAAAACGAAGTTATGCGCAAACAGACCGAAAATGTAGAGGAAATCGGAGAGGATAAGCCGCCAGTAGCGCCTGAAATAGTGAAAAACGGGCGCGTAGCGGTGCGAGTTGCCGGAGAATATGCGCATAAGGACGAACATTTGCAGCGCCGCAATGAGCCAGAAGCCGACCGCAAGCGCAAGCAGCATACTGTAGGTTATCGCAAAGCCCAGAAGGAATCTGAAAATGCAGGAGCAGACGACGGTTACAGCCGTTCCGATAAGGAATATAACGGAAATCCACTTGAACTGCTTTATAACCACCCCGTAGAGCATAAGCGCGAACACGAGGGTTAAGCCCATATAGCACATATACGTTGTAAAAACGTAGTAAACCTCCACCTTGCCTACGAAGATTTCGTGGAGGTAGAAGGGCACGGATATGAGCGTAGAGATTCCGAGCTTTACAAGCAGCCCCGCGAGCATACAGGGACGGATGTCATCGTACGCCTTCTCGAAGATTCTGTCCGCAATATACTTTGAAAGCGCGGAGTTGAAGGACGAGGAGAAAAGCAGGGAGAAGATGAAAACGTAAAGCACGCTGCACGAGAACAGCTCGCGGTCAAGATAGCCGACGCTGTCAAACCCAAGCAGGTTATACATGATGAGCAGACCCAGCATTATAACAAGCATAGGCGCTATTGTGAACATAACGGAATAGCCGATGCCGTACATCGAGGTGGCAACGGTTCGCTTATTAAAGATTCTGTTAAGCCGAATCCCTATTCCTGCCATATCACACAGTCCCCCGAAGCGCATCCGCGCCTGTAAGCTCCCGATACAGCTCCGCGTAAGCGCGCTTCATATCGGTGTTCTTATACTTGAGCATTACGCGCTTATGCCCGATTTCGCCCATCTCGCGGCAGCGGTTTTCATCCTCAGCCATATAAACGAGCGCGTCCGTAATAGCGGGAATGTTCATTATCGGAACAACCATTCCCGCCGCGCCGTAGTTATCCGACTCGCCGTAGATAAGCCCGTAGCAGTTGCCTACATTCGTTGCAACGCAGGGCTTTTTAGCCGCGAAGCTTTCAAGAATGGTAAGGGGCTGCCCCTCGCTTATGCTTGTGAGCAGCGTCATATCCATCCTGCCTATGTACTCCGTGGTCTTAATGCTGCCCGTGAAAACGATGTTCTTAGCCCCAAGGGACTTGACCAGCTCGGTGCATTCGTTTGCGTATTCCTCGTTCTCGGCGGAGGGTCCCATTATCCACAGCTTTAGGCGCGGGTTGCGCTGATTGGCGTAATGGAACGCCGTAATCATCGTTTTAACATCCTTGATGGGCGTAATTCTGAGGATTGCGCCGATGTTGAAGAAGCCTTCGTCCTCCTCCGTCTTGCCCGGGATGTTCTCGAAATTCTCGAAATTGATTC
>CAZUTB010000155.1:0-5175 GCA_964622905.1 uncultured Oscillospiraceae bacterium
GGTTGCGCTTACCGACGATGTAAAGGAAGCGCTGAGGGACACCCTTTACGGCGAGCGCTCCAATGAAAAGGTGAATGCGCGGCTTACCGTTTTGCAGGATGAAGCCGAGGTTACGCTGACAGGCGCCGAATAAGCTGTGTTTGATAATACAAAAGCCTGTGTTGGAATTTCCATTGATGGCGCTTTGCGCCTTTGCTATACTTACGCTGTAGTAAACGAAGCCTCCATTATTGTTTTGACAGGAGATGGAATACAATGAAAAAACTGATTACGCTTCTTGCCCTTATGCTTGCCGCTCTGATGCTTTGCTCGGCGGCTTATGCCGAGGGCGCGGAAACTCCCTCCATTACGGCGCACAAGGTCGAAACCGCTCCGACCATCGACGGAGACCTTTCCGACTGGGACCTGTCCTCCTGCGCGGAGCTGTACGACGCGGCGCAGGTGATTCGCGACGTAGTGTTCTGGCAGGGCGCAAACGATTTGTCCGCTAAGGTATATGTGGCTTACGACGCGGAAAACCTCTACTTCGCCTTTGACGTAACCGAGGATACGCGCTTTGGCGCTATCGAAATGCTGCCGCTGGACGGAGAGGACAACGTGAAGCTGTACATCTCCACCGACCCCACCGACGACCCCGCCCGCACCGAGTATCACTCAAACGACTTCCTGCTCTACCTTATCACCGACGGCGAGTACTATGACACCGCCTTTGACCGCTCGATGCTTGCCAAGGATTATCGCCTGCGCTTCATCAGCAAGGGAATGGACGGCGGCGAGGATGTGCTTACCGGCTATCAGGCGAAGGCCGTTCCCACCACCACTGGCTACATTTGGGAATGCGCAATTCCGCTTTCCAACTTCTCCAATGATAAGATTGCGCAGTATGTTCCCCAGTCCGGCGATACTGTGAAGTTTGACGTTGCCTTCACGGATATCTCCTACCCCTGCCCCGGCACCGAGTACATTCCTCAGATTGCATGGTGCGGCACTATCGACATCAACAAGAACCCCTCCATGTGGGGCAACCTAATCTTCGAGTGAACCACCCCCCTCCTTTTTGCAGGGCGCTTCGGCGTCCTGCATTTTCTCACTTTACGGAGGTAATTATGAAAAAGAAGCTGCTTCTTCTCTTGCTTTTGCTGGTGTTCTGCTGCTGCGCTTCCTCCGCATTGGCGCAGGAGCTGAGGGTAAGCCAAGGCGGGCAGGCGGACTTTTCCTCGCTGACGGAAGCCGTAAGCTCCGCGCAGGCGGGAGACAGCATAGTGCTTGAGCAAGGCACATACTCCGCGCCCGCCGAGACCTTCCCAATAGTGATTGACAAGCCGCTCTCCATTCGCGGCGAGGGCGAGGCGGTGCTTGACAGCCCGCGCTTTGCAACGCTGCTCAGGATTGTTTCGGACGACGTGAGCGTCAGCGGCGTTTCCTTTCTCGTGCGCAAATGGGGAATTGTTGCCGCGCAGAGCAGGCGCATGACCATAGACGGCTGTTCCTTCACCCTTGCGGACGAAGCGTCCCGCACCTCCTCAACCGCAATGTGGATGGAGGCTATGAAGGACTGTACAATTGTAAACTGCACCTTTACGGGCGTAGGAATCTGCGTAGCTGGCGACCCCTTAAGCGACAGCAGCAAAGGCAAGGCGGTGCTTACGGGGCTTTGCGAGGTGGGCGAGGATGAGGATTATTTCATCTCCCACCTAATAGAAAACTGCGTTATCAATGGAAAGCCGCTCTACTATATAAAGGGCGGCAAGGACGTTGTTGTCCCCTCGGACGCGGGCGGGCTTATAGCGGCTTACTGCGACGGAATCACCGTCAGCGGCGCGGATGTATCGGACAGCAGCATGGGGCTTGAGATAGTACACAGCAAGAATGTAGTGCTGGATAACGTGACCGCCGACCGCTGCGGAATCTTCGGCACATATGTAGCCTTTGCCGAGGGCGGAACGCTCCGCAATATAACCGTGCGCGGAACGAATCACGGAATCGACACCCGCGCAAGCAGCAGCATAATAGTGGAAAACTGCCTTGCGGACGGCTGCGACCAAGGAATCTTCTTCTCGCTCTGCACGGATAGCATAATGCGGAATTGCGAGGTGCGGAGCTGCGGCTTCGGCTGCTTTACCGCTGTGGGAAGCGGGCTTGTAATTTCCGATTGCAGCTTTGACGGCAACGCGGACGGAATCTACCTGCAAAACGAAAACGACACAACAATAACCGATTGCAGCATCAAAAGCTCAAACGCCGTCGGGCTGCGCGTGCTGAAATCAACCGCCGTGTGCGAAAGCACGAGGTTTTTAGGCAACTGGACGGGCATTATCATTTATGACTCAAACAGCGCGGTTATACGCGGCTGCGAGCTGGACGGCAACAAATCCGCGGGCGTATATGCGGGAAACACGCGGAACATGACGGTCAGCGAATGCGCCTTCTCGGGAGAAACCACCGCGCATTTTGAGTTTGAAGGCACTTTTGTTAACGCTTCCGTGCAGGACTGCACCTTAAGCGGCGGCATGACAGAAATGATACGCCTAAAGTCGGAGGATATGCCGGATTTCCAAAATAACGCATGGGAGCAGTAAGGTTTTGTGTTTGATTTTACAAATGCCTGTGCTGAATAATCTCTATCCTTTTAATATTACAAACGCTATGATTATCTCAGACGCGGGAGGGGCCTCTCCTGCGAAAAACTGAAAGGAAGTCAATATTATGAAGAAACTTTCCCTGCTGCTTGCCATCCTGATGATGTTCAGCTGCATCGGCGGCGCCTTCGCGGAGGAGCCGGCGGTAACGGAAACCGAGCTTCTGGCACAGGACTGTGCCTACTCGGTAATCGAAGCCGACGAAGTAACCGGTCAGGTCAAGCTGTCCTACATGGAAGGCGTAACCACCATTTTGGAGGTAGACGGTCTGAAATTCAAGGACCTGAATAAAAACGGAGTCTTGGACGTCTACGAGGACTGGCGTCAGGAAGCGGACGCTCGTCTTAATGATTTGGTTTCCCAAATGACCGAGGAAGAATTGATCGGCGATATGCTGTGCATCAATGCCGACCTCGAGCAGGCTCGCAGCATCATTAGCGATTTCAAGATGAACTGCCTGCTGTTCAACCTCAACGGCACTCCCATCACCATCACCAACACGCTTAACAATCTGCAGGCTAAGGCCGAGGGCGAGCGTCTTGGCATCCCTATGATTATAACCTCCGACCGTGAGTACAACTCCTTCGGCGGCTACATTGACAAGTCGCACGAAGCCTTCGGCACGGCGTATGACCCCGAGCTGGCTTATCAGCTGGCAAGCTTCTACGGCAAGGCTATGACCGCCATCGGCGTTCATGTAACCTTTGAGCCTTACGCAGAAGAAATCGGCGCTCAGTACGGCGAAAACCCCGACCTCATCGCCGCTGTTGTACACGAGGAAATCCGCGGTCTTGAGGATAACGGTCTCGCCTCCTGCGCGAAGCACTGGATTGGCCGCGGCGGAGATTCCAACTTCGGCAACGCTCGCTCCGTCGCCCAGAACTTTGACAACTGGATGGTCGGCTGGAAAGCCGCGCTCTCCGCAGGCGCTGAGTGGGTCATGACCAACTGCGCAGGCACCGGTATCACCAACACCTGCGATGTCAAGTGGGACAAGGTAACCATGAGCTATCTGCGTGATACCTTGGGCTTCGACGGCATCGTTGTAACTGACTGGTGGCCCTTTGGCTTCGGCGCAAAGGTGACAGGCATTACTCCCGATGGCGTTGATTTGGCTGAGCAGTCCTACTGCTGGCTGTTCAACGACGCTGTCAAAAATGGCGTTGATATGTTTGGTACGCCGAACATTACTCACGGTTCGGTCGATTACACCAGCATGATGACGCATTATCCCGATGATTTGGTAGCCGGTCTCAAGAGCGGCGAAATCGAAAAGGATATTGTTGAAAACGCTGTGAAGCGCATCAACCGCTTCCGCATCACCAAGGGGCTGTTTGAGGATCCCTACAATGATGTAAACGCCGCCGTTGCGCTGTGCGCAAGCGCAGAATGGGCTGCAAATCCCACCGAGATTCATTCCAACGAAGACCTGCGCGCTGCCCGCAATCCCGAAGAGGTTGCTCTGACCGAAAAGCTGCAGGCTGAGTCTGCGGTGCTGGTCAAGAACGACAACAACCTCCTGCCTCTGAGCAAGGATATAAAGGTGTATTTCGAATCTCCCAATGCAGCTCGCAATACGAGCTATTCCAAGTACATTGCCAACTTTGCAACCATTGTCGGAAGCATGGAAGAAGCTGACGTTCTAGTCGGTGATTTCTCCAGCATTGATGACGCGACAGAGCTGTTCATCGAAGACGCAATAGCTTCCGAGAAGCCGATTGTACTGACGCTGAACAACCTTGATCCCGATCAGTACACCTTGGAGAACGCTGACGCAATTATCTACATGAGCTACAATCAGCAGGCCGATCACGGCTCCTCTGAGGCAGGCTTCATTACCGCAACCGAGCCTTGGATCTACGCTGACCTGCTCTTCGGTGAGAAGACCCCCGGCGGCGTAATCGTTAAGGAAATCGCCCGTAACTCCTTTAGCGATGACGCACAGTGGAAAGACCTTGCCGGCGATCAGGGCGCTTCCTCCTATGTCCGCCTTATGGTACAGGCTACCATGATGGCTGACACCGAGAAGCACGCTTCCCCCAACAACTGGGGCGACCCGCTCGTTCAGGCGCTCTACGGAATGAAGTACGGCGAGAACCCCGAGTTCGTTTACAGCTGCTTCATTCTGCCCGTCGTCCAGACCGAGCAGGAGGAAGAGGATTCCTCCGGAAACAAGTCCATGGTGATTTACAGCTCTCAGGCTGCTAAGGTCGGCGAGCCCTTCACCGTGTACTGCCTGCTCAACAACAACGGCGCTGACGGTATCACCACGGTTCAGGTCAAGGACGGCGATAAGGTTGTTGCCGAGAAGATAATGACCGTAACCGCCGGAAGCTGGCGCGTTGTTGAGATGGAAGTAACCCTGGATACCGTCGGTGAGCATACGCTGACCATGGGCGACCAGGTTGGAACCATCACCATCACCGAGTAAACATAAAAGCCTTGGCAACCAGTCAAACAGCAAGGCGGCTGCGTTCTCCTTTCGAGGACGCAGCCGCTGAGCTTGTCAAAAAAGTGTTTTTGACAAGCTTTCGCT
>CAZUTB010000156.1:0-5169 GCA_964622905.1 uncultured Oscillospiraceae bacterium
ATTATGATAAGGGTTCCTAGAGGCAGACCTCTAAAGGGCGGCGAATTCCTAGCTGCTTATTGATAACGGGCGGGTCGTACATTACTATATGCTTTTCGCCGGAGGGTGCGCCGTTATTGTCGATAACCTGAACCTCGCGACCGATTATAGACTCGGTAAGCTCCTTCGGGTTCTTTATGGTTGCAGAGCAGCAGATGAACTGCGGATGGCTGCCGTAAAACTCGCATATGCGCCGAAGCCTTCTAAGAACATTGGCAAGGTTTGAGCCGAAAAGCCCGCGATAGGTATGGATTTCATCAATAACGATATACTTGAGATTTTCAAAGAGCTTGACCCATTTGGTGTGCTGCGGAAGTATTCCGCTGTGCAGCATATCGGGATTTGTTACTATAATATGCCCTGCCTGGCGAAGCCCGCGACGCGCCGCCTCGGGGGTATCGCCGTCATAGGTGTATGTTTTGATGTCAACGCCCATGTCGGTTATCATCTCGTAAAGCTCGCTTACCTGATCCGCCGAAAGCGCCTTTGTGGGGAAAAGATATAGAGCGCGCGAGTCGTTATCCTTGAGAATCTGCGAAAGTACGGGAAGATTATAGCACATGGTTTTTCCGCTGGCGGTAGGCGTAACGACAACGATATCCTTGCCCTGCGCCGCCGCCTCATATGCCGAAGCCTGATGGGTGTAAAGCTGACGGATTCCGCGCTTTGTGAGCAGTTCCCTCAGCTTTTCGGGTAGCATATCGGGATACGGCGAATACTTCGCCGTCCGCGCCGGAATAACCCGCCAATCCGTAACGTTCGCCATAACCGCGCTGTCCATGCGCATATTCTCTATAAGCTGGTCAAGGTTCATTTCAGCGCCTCCCGAAAGAGCAGTTGTAATGTAAGCAGTATAGCATATGAAGCGCCTTAACGCAAACAAATATTCGATTAAAGCAGAAAGCGCAGGGAGAAAAAATGCCGCGGAAGCCGTGAAGCCGTGACTTCACAAATCAGCTAAAGCTCCGAAAAGTAAGGCTGTGAAATGCTCGGCGGTACGTTGTTAGCAATCTATCTTGTTGAGTGCTAATTTTCTGTTGCATTTTAGGCAGTACAGTGCTACAATACCTGATAAGCGGAAACAGACCGCGGCAAACGAGATTTTTGGAGGGATTAATTATGGCTAAAGGTCAGATTTCTATTGACGCTCAAAACATTATGCCGGTTATTAAGCGCTGGCTGTATTCGGACAAGGATATTTTCATTCGCGAAATGGTTTCCAACGGCTGCGACGCTATAACCAAGCGCAAAATGCTCGCGATAGGCGAGGATATTCCCTACCGCGTAACCGTTACCGTTGATAAGGATAACGGTATTATTTCCTTTACCGATAACGGAATCGGCATGACCTCCGAGGAGGTCGAGAAATACATCAATCAGGTCGCGTTTTCGGGCGCTCAGGATTTCCTGAAGAACTACGCTCCCGATAAGAAAGACGACGGCGGAATTATCGGTCACTTCGGTCTTGGCTTTTACAGCGCGTTCATGGTGGCAAAGAAGGTCACCATTGACACTCTTTCCTGCAAGGACGGCGCGGAAGCCGTCAAGTGGATAAGCGAGGACGGAATGGAATTCGATATGTCACTTTCCGAGCGCAAGGATGTAGGCACAACGATGACCCTTGAGCTGATGGACGATGAAAAGGAATTCCTCGACGGCTGGAAGGTTCGCGAGATTCTTGAAAAGTACTGCGGCTTTATGGCTGTGCCTATCTATCTTAACGTTATTAAGACCAAGGACGAAATCGAAGCCGATAAGAAGCGCAAGGAGGACGCCAAAAAGCGCAAGGCTGAGGAGAAGGAAAAGAAGCAGAAGGAGCGCGAGGAGAAGCTCGCCAAGGGCGAAAGCGTTCCCGATGAAGACGCGGAAGAGGAAGATACCGAAGCCGAAGAAAAGCCCGAGGAGGAAAAGTCGGTCAACAATCCCCAGCCGCTTTGGATGAAAGCGCCCAAGGATTGCACGGATGAGGAATACAAGGAATTCTATCACAGCGTATTCCACGATTACACCGACCCGCTTTTCTGGATTCACCTGAATGTTGATTATCCCTTCAACCTCAAGGGAATCCTCTACTTCCCCAAGCTCAAGAACGATTTCGGAACCGTCGAGGGGCAGATTAAGCTGTTCAGCGGTCAGGTTTTCGTTGCGGACAACATCAAGGAGGTCATTCCTGAGTTCCTTATGCTGCTGAAGGGCGTTATCGACTGCCCCGACCTGCCGCTTAACGTAAGCCGCTCCTTCCTGCAGAACGACGGATATGTAAAGAAGATTTCCGCACACATAACCAAAAAGGTTGCCGACAAGCTCAACTCGCTCTTTGAAACCGACCGCGAGGCGTATCAGAAGTACTGGGACGACATCAATCCGTTCGTCAAGTACGGCTGTATGCGCGACAGCAAATTCTTTGAATCCGTAAGCGAGCATCTGCTCTTCAAGACCACCGAGGGCGAATACCTGACGCTTGCGGAGTACGGAAGCCGCAACGAGGGCAAGGTGCAGAAGCGCGTATTCTACACCAACGACCATATGCGTCAGGCGGGCGCTATCTCGATGTACCGCCAGCAGGGAATCGACGTGCTTTTGCTGGAGCATCCCATTGACGTCAACTTCCTCTCCTTCATGGAGTACTCCGTCAAGGAGGAGGACAAGCGCTCGTTCTGCCGAGTGGACGCGGACGTTTCCGGACTTACCGAGGAAAGCACGGACGGCGCAGACATCGACCTTTCGCTTATGGAAGGGCTTTTCCGCAAGGCGCTTGACAAGAAGGAGCTTAAATGCCAGCTTCAGGCGCTTAAAAACCGCGACCTGCCCGCAATGCTGCTTGAGGAGGAGCAGGGACGCCGCTTCAAGGAAATGAGCAAGATGTACGGCGAAAGCTTCAAGATGCCCGACCAGTTCACGCTGGTTCTGAACCGCCTCAATCCTACGGTTAGGGCGCTCGCGGCAAGCGATGAAAACGACGAAACCACTCAGCTTCTGGTAAAGCAGGTTTACGACCTTGCAAGGATTCAAAGCCAGCAGCTTGAGCCGGATGAGCTTACGGAGTTCCTCTCCCGCTCCAACAAAATTGTCGAGTTGCTTGCCGAAAAGAAGTAAACAGTATATGCGCGCCGTGAAGGTTTTCTCTCGCGGCGCGCTGCTTTATAATCGGCACGCGCATACCATATAGTGCATTTACATAAGGCGAGGTTTACGCTATATTGGGGATGTAACGATTTACTTTCGCCCGAAAGGATACGAGATGAAGCAAATTCAAGGCAAACAATTTGAAGAAGAAAGAGCGCTTTACGGAAGCGACGGGATACACCTTATCAGCTGCCGCTTTGACGGAGCGGCGGACGGAGAAAGCGCGGTCAAGGAGTCAAAGCATATAATTGCAGAAAACTGCTTCTGCAACCTTCGCTACCCATTTTGGCATGACAGCGACCTTGTTATCAAAAGCAGCGAGATGACGGAGCTTTGCCGCGCCGCCATATGGTACTCCGATGACATAAAGATAAGCGACATGAAAATGCACGGAATTAAAGCTCTGCGCGAATGCCAAAACGTAAGCCTTACGCGCTGCGATATAGACTCTACCGAATTCGGCTGGTCGGTTATCGGGCTTGAGGTCACGGATTCCAAGGCGCACAGCGAATACTTCTGCATGAGAAGCAAAAACCTCAGATTCACGAATGTCAAGCTCAGCGGCAAGTACTCCTTCCAGTATGTGAAGAACGCCGTTTTCGATTCCTGCGAGTTCGATACCAAGGACGCGTTCTGGCACGCAAGCAATGTAACCGTCCGCAACTCCGTTATACGCGGCGAATACCTCGCGTGGTATTCCGATTCGCTCACGCTTGAAAACTGCAAAATATACGGAACACAGCCGCTTTGCTACTGCAAGAACCTCAGGATAATCAACTGTGAAATGCCGGATGCGGATTTGGCGTTTGAAAAGAGCGATGTAAACGCCGAAATCACCTCGCCGATGATAAGCATCAAGAACCCGCGAAGCGGCAAGATAACCCTTCCCGAGCTTACACAGCTTATAATGGACGATGAAAACGCGAAGGGCGAGGTTATAGTTAAGAATAAAGCAGACTAAAACTAGTTATTTTCATGCATGGTTTCACGCTAAAAGCTCCCGAAATCGCTTTCAGGAGCTTGATTTATTATGCATTGCGCGGAATCAATAAACGCCTATGCGCTCGGAAACCACATGGAGCAAGGGGTTGTACTCCGCAGCGTCCTCAAATACATTTATCAGCCTGCGGCAGCGTTTATGGAATGGAAGCACATTCTCCGGATGATACAGAATTTTAACGTCAAGCTCCTCGGGATATACCGAAAGCACATCGTAGAGCGCGTCAAGATTCTCGCCGAAATACTTGGGGAAGCTGAGCTTCGACTTGAGATAATCGTATATCTCATCCATTGTTCCGAAATCGCGGAGGTCGATTATCAGCTCCATCAATTATCGTCCCCTTCATACAAGGTTTCAAAGCTCTCGTAATGGTCCTCCGTATAGTAAATCCAGCCCGTGCTTGAATAGACTATGCGCTTGGCGTTTCTGGAGCCTGAGGTATAGTCAATATCGCATTCCTTATATGTAACGCCCTTTTTATAGGGCAGCTGTTCTTCATAATTGCCGAACCTATCCCCGCCTATGCTCTTTCCCGGAGCAACCTCAGCAAGTGTGTTCTTAGAGGAATTCCAGCCAAGGCGCTCCGCCTCTGACTTGGTGATGTAGTTGGAGGGCAGCTTCCTATAAAGATGCAGGTAAAGCGCGACGCGCTCCTTATCGTTATACTCGCCGTTTTCATCAACGCTTAGGGCGCTCACAGTATACGCGGGCGCTTCGGTTGAGGTCGGTTTATTCTCGCTGTCCTTCTTAAACGCCGCAGGATTCATAAAATAGTAAACGGCGATTATGATTATGGCAAGCAAAGTTGTGAAAATAGGGGTTTTCTTGTTTATCCTTTTGGCTGCGTCGTTATCGCCCTGCATTTCTATCCCGCCTATTAATTAGTTTATAGTGAACTCGCTAAAGAAAACGCGTCAAAAAAGTCTGTCAAGCTTTTGTTTAGTAAGTTAAGGCGCCGTTTTTTTCTGAAAAAGCAGCGCCTTGTTATTCACTTGTCGAACAAT
>CAZUTB010000157.1:0-5146 GCA_964622905.1 uncultured Oscillospiraceae bacterium
CGAAGCTATCTGCAAGCTGCTTCTCAAGCTCCGCAATACGCGCAAGCAGCTTCTGCCGCTCCTCGTCGCTGATAGTCTGAGTAACGGCTGCGCCGCCCGCCTGAGCGCTTTGCGACTCTGCCTTCAGCTTTGCAAGCGAAAGCTCCAGCTCGGAAACCCTGTTTCGGTAAGCCGCCGCGCCCTCCTCGCTGTGGCTGAGCCTTTCCTCAAGGCGTATCACCTTTTCCTCGGCGATTTTGAGCTTTTCGTCCGTTCTGCGGGCGTTATCCTCGGCAGCCTTGAGCGCTTCGCTCTGCTTCCTCGCCTCTTCTTTGGTCAATTGCAGCTCGGTCAAGCGATTTTCCGCCTCGGTAAGCGCCTTTTTAAGCTCGCTGTCCCTATTTCCGCGCCCGATTTCAAGCTCGCTGACAAGCTCGTCGATACGGCTTTGCAGCTCCTTGGCTCCGCTCTCAGCCTCATTAAGCTTATCCTGAGCACGCTCCGACTCATCGTCAAGCTGCTTTTGCAGCGCAAGAATTGTAGTATTCAGGCTTACGTTTTCCTCGCGCAGGGTTTTAAGCAGCAAATCCGTTTCGTCAACGGCATAACCAATCAGCTTTTTCTTCATAACAAAACGCCTCCAAGCTTTAAGGGGAAATAAGTAAAAGGCAGAGCGGTCATTCTCTGAGATGCGTAAGACCGGAAAGCAGGCGGTAAATGCCCGCAAACATTCCGTCCGGCATAAGCCTTCTCATAAACGCAGTAAGGCGAACGCTCCGCTTTGTTTTATCCTCAAGCAGTGGCATATCACGCCACGGGGACATATTCGACGCTTCCGTATACTTATCCTTTAGCGGATGATGGCAGTTTTTCTCCCACGGTCTGCCAAGAAGCCCCGTAGTGAAGTGAATGATGGCAGGATTTTTACGCGCTTCGTCAATTTCCTCCTGCGAATAATAGTCGCTCAAATCATACATACGCTTTATCATTTTATTCGTGAAGGAGTATATATTGGAAAAAACATTATATCTGAGCGGAAGAATAACGCGCTTATCGCCGCAGACTCCGTTGATAACGCCCTGGTCATGGTGCGGAACGTAACCATCCCGCTCCCTGATGAAATTAAGGAAGCGCTCCTGATAGTTCTCCCTGCGCCACAGGGCGATATTCATAAGCAGAATGCCAGAATTCAAATAGCGCGTGCCCTTTTGCAGCCCTATCGCGCCGAGGAAGAAGCTGTCTATCGTGTCCTCAACTCCGGCAACGGGGTTGTCCGAAAGCTCCGCGTTCCACATTCCGCTCAGGTCGTCGCAGACGATGGTATCGCAGTCAAGATAAATGATTCTGTCGCAATCCTCGGGCAAAAGAGAAGCAAGGAACAGGCGGGCGTAGGCGACAACGGAAATCTTCCTTGCGCTCATGTGCAGGTCGAGCTTCGCTATGTAATCGCTGACCGGAATGAATATAATATTGCGCCCGTATTCCTCGCTGATTTTTAGCAGCTTCTGCCGGTTTTCGTCCTTGATTCCGCTGTCAAGCACATATACATCAATGCTTTCCGCGCCTTTATTGGCATTCAGCAGGGAAAGTATGGAGATGCCCATGTAATGCGCGTAATTATCATCCGAGGCGTACGCTATTTTCATCCTTGTGTCACTCACTCGCTTTTGCTCCTTCCGCTATAAGCTTTGTCTGATAATCAATTTTCAGGTTGAGCGGATAATAGCTGTTCTGCTCCAATATATATACGACATAAATATCGTTTTCAAAGAAGGTTCTGAACAAATTCGGGTACATTTCTCTGCATTCCTGCGCCCAGTAGTACGCCTTCGACTCCAAGGCAACGCGCTGATAATAGTAATCCTGATCGGAGGCAAGGTAGACAAACTTATCAAGCGCTCTGTCCGGCGAAACCATATTGCCCGTGCCTAAGAAGAAATCGTGCATAACCTGCTTTTCGATAAAGAAGAACACATACTGCGTCGGGAAGGTATACATATCCATTCCGCCGTCAACCATATTGATGAACTCCGAAAGCTCGGTATGATAGCCGTAATCCAGAACCTCATAGAACTCCTCGGTAGGCGAAACGACAGTGAAGCTGTTTTTCGGATACTCCTGCTTTATCTGCCGCAGGACATACTCCGGCTCATTGAAATACGCAAGGTTCAGGTCGAAATAATTATGCATATGCCCCGTATCCACAATATAATAGCCGACAGCGCCGGAGAGGGCAACGGTAAGCGCGGACACAGCAGCGGTAAGCGCGCGGAATTTAACCATAAGCAGAGGCCTTAAAACCGCGTCAACCGGTATTGCGTAGAGAATGAAAAGCAGAGGCTGCAAAAATACGCTGGTTCTGTTCGACTCAAAAATCTGAACTATGTGGAGCGTTCCCGCGCAGCCCATAACGCACAGGATAAACACATAAAGGGTTATTCCCAGATAATCGCCCGCAACAAAGCGCGTGCTTTTGAACATTGCGTAGATGAAGGAGGCAAAAACGGCTATTGCCATGCAGACGAGCATAATCTGAGAGGACTCTGTTCCGTAAAGGAAATTGCCGAAGCCGATAAGCGCGTCATATATTGCCCTTATCCATTCCATAAGCCCGTGCGGACGGTTATCGGCAGCCGACGTTGTTTCAGCGCTTGTGTCAGCCGTTTCCGCGGAGGAAGCGTCCTCGGCGGCGCCGCCTTCCTTTACCTGCTCAAGGGTTTCAAGGTAGCCCGCGCCCGTGCCGTACTCCCACTTTTCGCCCTTTATAACGCTTGTAGCCCATTCCATGGATTTCTGGAAGGGTATGCCCTTCATAAGGCAGGCGCCGAAGGGCGCTATTGCGATAAGCGCGCCAAGGAAGCCCGCGCTCGCGAGCGGAACCCAGTATTCCTTATGGACAAGGCGCGGAAGATAAGCAAGCGCGAAGGAAATAACGAGCATTACCGCAGCTATTGCGGTGTAGAAATGGTACTCTACTACAAGCGCAACGCTCAGAGCTATCAGAAGAACGTCAACGGTCAGATAGCGGCGGAAGAAATACTGATTTATGCGAAAAATGCGCTTCATTTTGCGGTCGGACTTGATTATATGCTTTTCGCGGCGCGAATGAAGGAACTCAAGCATGAAATACGCAAGGGTCAAAACGGCGAACATACCCGTTTCCTGCGGAAGCGAGGCGGCATAGCGTCCGTTATTCTGGAGCAGGGAGAAAAGCACAACGGGAATAAGCGCGGTGCATCTGCCCTTGAAGATACGGCGGGCGAGGCAGTACATGGAGAGCATTACCATCAGGGTCTGGAACGAGCCGAAGTAGAGAAGCACCTCGCGCAGATTGATTCCGGTAAGCGCGCGCACGGTATAAATCATAGCGTGCATCCCGAAGGGGTAAACGCCGTCAACAAAGAGCGTTCCCTTTTCAAGCGCGTAAATCCACGACTGGTGAACGGGAATATCCGAGAACTGAAAGCAATGGTTGATATTCACGTTATGGCAAAGGAAATAAGCGTTATAGACGAGCGCCGCCCCGATAGCCAGCACGATGAACCAGTTTTTGACGAGATAGCCCCACAGAGGAAGGTGAACAAAGCGAATAAGCTGCGCCTTCATCGCTCTGCGTATCTCCATAAAGAGCGACGAGAAGAAGCGCTTTCCGAGCAGCTTATTATGCGAAAGGTTCTTAATAAACGCGTTTTTATCGCGTGTTCCGTCCGAGCGCTTGAAGCGGCGCGTTACAACGATATATTCAACAATTAAGCCGGCGAACATGGTATAGGTATTGCATATTCCGATAAAGCCCAAGAGCAGCACAAGGTTAATGCAGAAGCAGTTCTGCGTTATAAGGCAGAAAAGGAAGCGAAAGGAATACCGCTTATCGCGGAGATACTCTCTCCACATAACAAGCGGGAAAGCAAAAACTATTATGAATATAGCCCCGTACACCTTGAGCATCGACGTATAATAGTAAAACGTATCATAAAGCATTACTCATCACCTCTGCCTTCCGCGCTGCTGTTTCTTAAAAACATAACAGGGCTTTCATATTCCTTGTTTCTCCTTTTCCTCACCGCGAAGTACGCAAACGACAGCGCGAGATACAGCGCGGCGGCGCAGATAATCATAACCGCAAGGCGCGGAAGCGGCGCAAGGGGAAGCCTTCCCAGAAGCAGCGCAAGCCCCGCCTCCAGCGCGCCGAACGCCATATAGGGCAAAAGGGAGGAAAGCATTCCGCGAAGGCTTATTACATCCTTAATCTTCGCCATCAGAAAGGCGAAAACCGCGGTTTCGGCAAGCAGCGTTCCGATAACCGCGCCGGAAGCGCCAAGCCTCGGAATCAGCAGAACGTTCATAACGATATTTACTATTGCGCCGAGGGTTATAGCCGCCATGTTGAGATTATCCCGCTTGAAGGGCACAAGGTACTGCGACTGTATCGCGTCCGTTATGCTCATCGGCAGCACGGCAATAGCCAGCTCCATAGTGAGCAGAATTGTCGGCTGATACATTTCGCCTAAGAAAAACGGAACGAACACGGGGCTGACGCCGATGATTCCGAAGCAGAGCGCGCAGGCGGAAAAGCAAACCAGCTCCATAGAGCCGCCCATCAGCTTTCTGCACTCGCTGTGCTGCCTGTGCGTAACCATATAGGAGAAGCGCGGGAGCATAACGGCGCTGAGAGCCTGAATAACGCCCTTGGGCAGATTGATAATGCTCTCCGCGTAATTATAATACGAAATCGTGCTGTCGTCACATATAAAGCCGAGCATAAGCTTATCCGTCCAATGATAAAGGTTGAGGGCGAGTATCGGAACGAAAAGCTTGAAATTGGGCTTCAGGTGCTTAACGATGTCCGCGCGCGTTATCCTTACGGGGTGCAGGAATCTTGCAAGGAACGGAACGAGCATAAGCTGCTCAAGGAGGAAAAGCCCTGCCATTATGCCCGTATAGACCGCCAAATCACTTTCCGTTTTGACAAACAGGAAAACGCCCGCGATTATAAGCCCGCGCGAGATAAGGCTTCTTATCGTGGTGAGCTTGAAGCGCTCCATTCCGTAAAAGAACCAGCTTACGTCAAAAAGCCCCGAAAGCACGTACATAAGCTGCAGCCAGTATACGTTTTTCCGCTCCGTTATGAAAAGCCCTATCATTCCAAGGTACATAAGCACGGAAA
>CAZUTB010000158.1:0-5136 GCA_964622905.1 uncultured Oscillospiraceae bacterium
CACCGGTCTTTAAGGAAAATTTCAAGCTTATTCACGGCGCTGACTACAATCCGGAGCAATGGCTCAAGGACAAAGACATCATTTGGAAGCGGGACATGGAGCTTGCGCAGGGCGCGGGGATGAACTCGTTTTCCGTAGGCATTTTCGCATGGGCGCTGATTGAGCGCGAGGAGGGCGTATTCGACTTTTCGTGGCTTGACGAGGTTATGGATATGCTCGCAGGGAACGGAATCAAGGCGATACTTGCAACGCCGAGCGGAGCGCGTCCGCCGTGGATGGCTGAAAAGTATCCCGAGGTCCTGAGGACGGATAACAACCGCCTCAAATCACCATACGGCGGGCGGCATAACCATTGCCTGTCCTCCCCCGTTTACCGCGAGAAGGTAAGAATAATCAACGCCAAGCTAGCGGAAAGATACAAGGATCATCCCGCGCTTGCTATGTGGCACATTTCCAACGAGTACGGCGGAGAATGCCACTGCGAAATCTGCCAAAGGCGCTTCCGCGAATGGCTGCGCGAGAGATACCTAACGATAGATAAGCTGAACGACGCATGGTGGGGCGCGTTCTGGAGCCACAATTATACCGGCTTTGACCAGATTTCAAGCCCGACAAGCCCCTCATGGCTCGGCGAAAACGAGCAGCACGGGCTGAAGCTTGCATGGAAGCGCTTCGTATCCTATCAGCACTGCGATTTTCTTGACAACGAAGCAGCGCCCCTGCGCGAAATAACCCCGAATATTCCGATAACAACGAACATGATGGACCTGTTCCCCACCATTAACTATTTTGAGCTTGCAAGGCATATCGACCGTGCAAGCTGGGATAATTACCCCGAGTGGACAGGCTCTAAGAATGACTACAAAGCGGCTATACGTCCTGCGTTCAACCATGAATTGCAGCGCTCCTTAAAGGACGGAATGCCCTTTATGATGATGGAATCCAGCCCTTCCGCGGTCAACTGGCAGGAGGTAAACAGCCTGCGCGAGCCGGGAACGGTACTGCTTCAAGGATTGCAGGCGGTTGCGCTTGGCTCTGATTCAGTTCTCTATTTCCAGTTCCGCAAGAGCCGCGGCAGCTTTGAAAAGTTCCACGGCGCGGTTGTTGACCACGAGGGAAGCGAGAATACCCGCGTGTATAAGGAGGTAGCCGAGGTCGGGAAGGCGCTTGAAAAGCTCGCCGAGGTCGCGGGAACGGGTGTAAAAGCCGAAACCGCGCTTTTGTTCGACTGGGAAAACCGCTGGGCGCTCAACGACGCGAGATTCGGAGCGCAGGAGAAGAAATACGAGGAAGCCGTGCTTCGCTCATATGAAGCCCTAAAGCGCCTCGGGGTTCAGGTGGACATCGTTGACGAAACCAAGGAGCTTGAGAAGTACAAGGTCGTAATAGGCGACATGGCGTATATGCTCAGGGGCGATTTTGCCGCGAGGGTGAAGCGCTTTGTGCATGACGGCGGAACATATATCGGCACATATGCCTCCGGCTATGTAAACGGCGAGGATTTATGCTTCCTGGGCGGCTTCCCGGGTCCGCTTTCGGAGATGTTCGGAGTGTGGGCGGAGGAGCTTGACATCCTCCCGAGCGGCGCAAAATGCTATTTGGACTACCACGGAACGGATTACGAAACGCTCGACTGGTGCGAGGTAATCCATTCAAAGGGCGCAGACGTTATAGGCAAGTACGCGGACGCAAGCACGCGCTTTTACCGCGATACTCCCGCCCTTACAATGAACGCCTACGGCGATGGAACGGCTTACTACCTCGCAGCGAGGATGCAGACGGATTTCCTTATCGACTTCTACCGCGACGCTCTGACGCTTGCAGGAGTGGAAACGCACGATATGCCGCTTGGCATTATGCGCTCGGTTCGCTCGGACGGCGAAAATCAGTATCTGTTCCTGATGAATTTCTATCCCGAGGATAACGAAGCAGAGCTTGACGGAAGCTACACAGACCTTTTGACCGGAAAAGCCGAAAGCGGCAAGGTGACGCTAAAGAGCAGGCAGGTAATGTGCCTCAAGAAAGCAAAGGAGTGACCGACATGGCAGTAACAGCTGAAAACGGAAGGCTTATACGCAAAAACGGCAGAGAAACCCTGATTGTTGAAGCATGGGGAAGAAACGCGCTGCGCGTTCGCGCCTTCAAGAGCGCAAAATGCGATGAAAACGACTGGGCGCTTACCGAGGATGTAAGCAAGCTCTCAAAGCCCAACGCGGAAATGGACGGCGAGGACGCGGTAATCACCAACGGCAAGATAACCGCGATAATCAATAAGGAGGGCTGGCTCTCCTTTACTAACTCAAAGGATGAGATTCTCCTTGAGGAATACTGGCGCAACCGCAACGACCTCAGCCGCTACTGCTGCCCGCTCAATATCGAGGGTCGCGAGCTGAAGCCCATCCCCTCCCAGCAGGCGTGGAAGCTTACCGCCCGCTTTGAGGCGCGCGACGGCGAAAAGATATACGGAATGGGTCAGTATCAGGACAGCCATCTTGATAAAAAAGGCTCAATATTGGAGCTTCAGCACCGCAACACTCAGGCGAGCGTTCCCTTCTACATTTCAAGCCTCGGCTACGGCTTTTTGTGGAACAATCCCGCCGTCGGCAGAGCCAGCTTTGCCGCCAATATTACCGAATGGGAAGCGGACGCCACTCAGAAGCTGGACTACTGGATTTGCGCGGGCGGCGAGCCGAAGGACATAATGCGCTCCTACCTTGAAGCGACGGGATTTTCGCCGATGATGCCCGATTTCGCAATGGGCTACTGGCAGTGCCGCCTGCGCTACCGCAATCAGGAGGAGCTGCTTAATGTAGCGAGAAGGATGAAGGCAGAAAGCATCCCTTGCAGCGTAATAGTTGCGGATTTCTTCCACTGGACGATTCAGGGCGAATTCATGTTCGACCAGAACGACTGGCCCGATGTGCCCGCAATGATTGACGAGCTGAACTCGCTTGGGATAAAGCTGATGGTTTCCATATGGCCCACCGTCGATTCCCGTTCCCGCAATTTCCGTGAGATGGCGGAGAAGGGGCTGCTGGTTACTAATGACAGAGGCCCGCAGATTCACATGAATTGGATGGGCGAATGCGTTTTCTTTGACGCTACGAACCCCGAGGCGCGCGATTTCATCTGGAAGCGCGCTAAGGAGAATTACTACGACAAGGGCGTAAGAATATTCTGGCTTGACGAGGCGGAGCCGGAGTACGGTGACTACGACTTCGACAATAACCGCTACTACATCGGACCCGCGGAGCAGGTTACAAACATTTACCCCGCGATGTACGCAAAGGCGTTCTATGACGGAATGACCGCGGAGGGGCAGAAGGACGTGCTGAACCTTGCGCGCTGCGCATGGGCAGGCTCGCAGAAATACGGAGCGCTCACATGGTCCGGTGACGTTTATTCCTCCTTCCGCTCGATGCGCGACCAGCTGACCGCCGGTCTTTCGATGGCAATGGCAGGCATTCCGTGGTGGAACAGCGACCTTGGCGGCTTTATCGGCGGCGCGCCCGATGACGAGCGCTTCCGCGAGCTGCTTGCCCGCTGGTTCCAGTGGGGCGTATTCACCCCCGTTATGCGTATGCACGGCGACCGTATGCCCTATGAGCCGCCAATGCCCGAATACCGAAACGGCGTTCGGCAGTTCGGCTCGGGCGCGCCCAACGAGGTATGGAGCTTCGGCGAGAAGATGGAGAAGCTTTTGAAGGGCTACATCAATATGCGCGAAAGCCTGCGCCCGTACATAAGGGAAACCATGAAAGCCTGCCAAAAGAAGGGCACTCCCCCGATGCGCCCGCTCGTATACGATTATCCCGAGGACGAAAACGCTGTAAACGAAACCGACGCGTATATGTTCGGCGCTTCGCTGCTTGTAGCGCCCGTGCTTGAGGAGGACGCGCAGGAAAGAAGCGTGTACCTGCCGAAGGGCGAAGCGTGGATTGAGGCTTACACCGGAAAGGAATACGAGGGCGGACAGACGGTTTCCGCAAAAGCTCCTCTTGAGGTCATCCCCGTGTTCGTAAAGAAGGGCTGCGAGGTAAAGCTCGACTATCCGAGGCTTGCCAAATGAGCGAGACGCTAACGGAAAACACAAGCAGCGCGGATAAAGAGCCGCAAGAGAAAACCGCGAAAAGTCTAAGGCTCAGGCAGGTTATTTTCTCAGCGATGATAGCGATAGGCGCGGCGGCGGGAATAATCCTGCGCGATATGATATACACAAGCGTTATATACGCGGCTCTGGCGATGAGCGCATGGCTCGTCGCCGGTGCGGGCTGCGCCCTTTTGCGCAAATATTCAAAAAGCGCCTTTCTTCGCCAGGCGCTGCTCATTCTTTCCGTTTTAGCGCTTGTCGAGCTGGGTTTGGTAGCGTATTTCCTTATACAAACCGCGATATAACGCGAAATATGCGTGAATACTTTGAACTATTTGTTAAATCCTTGACATTTTTCTTTAGAATACTTGCAAATACTGCGGATATTGGGTACAATATATACGACCCTGAAAAAATACTTTAGGAGGCGTCACTTAATGGTAAAGGTTGGTATTAACGGTTTTGGCCGTATTGGCCGTTTGGTTTTCCGCGCCGCGATGGCAAACCCGAACGTCACCGTGACCGCTGTCAACGATCCTTTCATCGACCTCGACTACATGGTTTATATGCTCCGCTATGACACGGTGCATGGCAAGTTTGAAGGCGAAATCTCCGTTGACCACGAGAACAACACCCTTATCGTGAACGGCGAGAAGATCAAGGTTTTTGCCTGCATGAAGCCCGAAGAAATTCAGTGGGCATCTGCCGGCGCTGAGTACATCGCCGAGGCTACCGGCGTGTTCTGCGACACCGAAAAGGCTTCCGCACACTTTGCCGGCGGCGCCAAGAAGGTTGTTATCACCGCTCCCGCCAAGGACAAGGCAACTCCTATGTTCGTAATGGGCGTTAACGATGAGAAGTACAACAAGGACATGAAGGTTGTTTCCAACGCGAGCTGCACCACCAACTGCCTTGCACCTCTTGCGAAGGTTATCAACGATAAGTTCGGAATCACCGAGGGTCTGATGACCACCGTTCATTCCACCACCGCTACCCAGAAGACCGGTGCCGGCCCTTCCAAGAAGGCCTGGCGCGGCGGCCGCGGC
>CAZUTB010000159.1:0-5134 GCA_964622905.1 uncultured Oscillospiraceae bacterium
AGCGCCCTTGACGCGAATGGTGAGGTACTTGCAATAGGAAATTCCGTCCATAGCCCACATATTGACCGCCTCGCCCCAGTTGCCCATCCAGTCGGCAGCCTGCGCGAAATACTCGTCTTCGGTTTCATAGTCCTCGGAGTCATACGCCTTCGGGCGGAAGTCAATCTTCATAGCGCCGTCCTCGTTCTTGGCGCGAAGGTTTGCCCAGTTGTCCCACCAGATGTTCATTCCGTTAGGTCCGATGTCGGGCTTGGCGTTCGGGTCGCGCTCGTCGAAGTTATCCCAAAGGAAGGTCTGAGTTTCCGCCATAGCGGACGCGGTTGCGGCAAGCACCAGCATGATTGCGAGAAGTACAGCAAAGAATCTTTTCATAGTAGCCTCCTATAAATTTTCTTTGGCAGGTTTAGCGCTAAACCTATCCGATGGCATTAGTATAGCAGGTACAGGATATGCTGTCAAGCAGAAAAAATCGCAATTGAAAAATTTCTTTTTTGGTTGGGTATTGCCCAAATCGAAGTTTCTGATATAATGACAGCAGATGAAGGTTTAGCGCTAAACATACCATGAACAGGAGGAAAGATGAATGAAGAAAACGCTCAGAGCAATTCTCGGCTTCATAACGGCGGCAGTGCTTTTAGCAGCCTTTGCCCTGCCCGCGCTTGCAGAAGGGCAGAAAACCTACCTTACCATATATGAGGGTCCCAAGACAATGGAAAGCTCCTCGGACGCGAAGGTAAGCGTAAACGGCTATGAGCTTTTCGTATATGACGTGATGGTCAACCACGAGCATATATGGAACGCGAACACTCAGCCGGTGAGGACGCCGATGACCTATTTCGATTTTGACGGACGCGCCGACATTTCAATAAAAATGCCCGCCCTTGAAGCGGGAATTGAAAGCGCCGAGGTGCTGCCCACCGCCAAGGGTATAAAGGCGGAGGTCGCAAATGGCGAAGTTCGCTTTTCGATAACGGAAGCGGGTCAGTACACTGTTGTATTCAACGGAAGCGTCAGCAAAGCGCTTCACATTTTCGCAAGCGCGCCCGAAACGGATGTACCGGACGCAGACGACCCGAACGTATACTATATCGGTCCCGGTGAGTGGACGATGGACGCAATCGCTCTAAAGGATAATCAGACGCTGTATCTCTCCGGCGGAGCGGTGCTTCACTCCGTTATTTCCGTTGCAGGCGCCAAGAATGTGCGAATCTGCGGGCGCGGAATTATAGACGGAAGCGATTATCCCGCATGGAATCAGCAGGGCTCATACGCGCGCGTTCCGATTGACATAAACCATTCGAGCAATGTTGCGCTGGAGGGAATAACCGTTGTAAACTCCAACTGCTGGAACGTAAACTCGTATTCCTCCTCAAACGTAAAGATGGACAATGTGAAGGTAATTTCAGGACGGCAGAACGGCGACGGCTTCACCTTCCAGTCCTGCACGAACCACACGGTAACAAACTGCTTCGCCCGCACATGGGACGACAGCCTTGTAGTAAAGAATTACTCAGGCTCGACAAAGGGCATAACCTTCAGCAATGTACAGATATGGACGGACCTTGCGCAGTCGATGGAGATTGGCTACGAAACGGACAAGGGGCTTACGCTTGACCCCGAAATCAGCGACGTGCTGTTTGAAAATATAACTGTTCTGTACAACTTTCACAAGCCGGTTATAAGCATCCACAACAGCGACGACGCATATGTTCACGACATTGTTTACCGCAATATAACGGTTGAAAACGCGATGATGCAGGGCGACAACGGCTTCAATAAGGAGCTGATTGAAATGACGCTGCAAAACTCGGCTTGGTCAACCGTTAAGGATGAATTCGGCTCAATAGACAACGTGCTTATAGACGGGCTTACCGTGGTTAATACTGTAAATGGCAAAATTCCCGCCTCACGCCTTTCCGGACAGAGCGAGGACAACCGAATAACAAATGTTACCTTTAAGAACATAAGCATACTGGGCGAAAAAATAACGGATTTGAAAACGCTCAAGCTGTCCGTAAACGAATTCTGCGACGACATAACAATCGAGTAAAGGAGCATAGCCATGAAACGAAATTTATCAATATTGCTTTCCGCAATGCTTCTCATGTGCGTTCCCTGCGCGGCAGGCAGCGAAAGCGAAACGGATAACGAAACGATAGTTACCATAGTGAAAGCGCCGGAGCAGACCAAGGCTGAGCGCCCGCCCTGCTTCCCCGACCCTACGGCAGACTATATTCCTCTGCCGGAGGGCGAGAACCTCGCTCTGGGCAAGCCCGCCGCCTCCGGAGCGCACACGGACGTATACGTTATAAGCAACGTAAACGACGGCAAAACAGACACATACTGGGAAAGCAAGGGCTTCCCCGCCGAGATTACCTTTGATTTAGAGGGCGAGCAAAGCATATCAACGGTCGTCGTTATGCTGAACCCCTCCTCTATATGGGAATCGCGCATACAGGAGCTTGAGGTGCTGGTAAGCCCCAACGGCGAAAGCTTCACTGCGGCAGCCGAAAAGAATAAATACACCTTCGACCCAGCCACAGGGAACAGAATAAGGATTGACTTTGAAAAGACCGAGGCTTCCTTCGTGCGCGTGGTGTTCACAATGAACTCAGCCTCCAGAACCGGCGGAGCGCAGGCGGCGGAGATATGCATTTATTGAGAACTGATAACTGTGTGAAGCATTAACAAGCTTGACGGAAATGCGGAATGAATTAACGTTGTTTACTGTGATTAACTGATGTAATAGTATATGCAAAGGCGCATGACAGTGATGAGCTGTCATGCGTTTTTCTGCTTCCGCAAGACTTCACAACTGTATCGCGCCTTTATACGTTGCAAATACGCTGTTTTGACCCTGAACCTTTTCAAAGCCCGCAGCCTTATATACCTTGATATCTTCGCTTGCGGTTACATCAACAAACACAATCATACCGCTGGGTTTATTCAGCTCTATCGCCTTATGAAGAAGCGCAAGCTCGTACCCTTGATGGGCAAACTCCGGTTTTACATACATATCATCGGGTTCGTTTTCATGAAAGCAGCAGGTTATATCAAGATAACCGATAAGTTCGGAGTCATTTACGGCAGCAAGCACCCTGAACCTATCCCCTGCCGCAAGAACCTTCTCAGCAGTCCAATAGGTATCCTTTCTGTGCATGGCGCAATACTGCCTTTCCCATTTCGGCGAGTACAGCTCTATATGCTCCAAAGCGGCAGGCTGAGCATAATACGTTAAAGCCATCTTCTGCTGTTCCGCGTCGAATTCGGCGTTTTTCTCATTCAGCACCTTGCATATCGCGTCGTTATTGGGATTAATCACAAAGTCCATCCGGCAGCCCGCATAACGGTTTTCCATATATACAAGCATTTCGGAAAAGGCATCGCTGCTCCTCGCAAATCCTATAAGCATTTCCATATATTTTTCCTCGGCAGAGATAAGCCAAACAAAAAGCCCGACTGTTTGTCCATCCTTCTTATGTGATGAGAAACTACAAGTTTATTGCAAAGCAGCCGAATTAAATTGGTATATATTATCATCAAACGAGTTCTATACAGCCGAACATGAGTGCGCAGTACAAATAACAGGAGAGCGACAGCATGCAGCCGCCGCCCTCCTGCGAAGGGCTCTGCTTACTTCACATCAAACGCGGGGTTATAGGCGTAATAATTGCGGCTGTCCAGCTTATCCTGAACAAGGCGCAGCGCCTCGCCGAAGCGCTGATAATGCACAATTTCCCTTTCGCGAAGGAAGCGAATCGGATCAAGCACATCGGGATCGTCGGTAAGGCGCAGGATATTGTCATAGGTGGTGCGCGCCTTCTGCTCCGCCGCCATGTTCTCGTGCAAATCCGTTATCGGGTCGCCCTTGGATTGAAAGACGGTCGCGGTGAAGGGCACTCCGCCCGCCGCCTGCGGCCAAACCCCTAAGGTGTGGTCAACATAATAATCCGCAAAGCCCTGCTCCTTAATCTGCTGTGCGGTGAGATTTTTGGTGAGCTGATGCACTATCGCGCAGACGATTTCCATATGCGCAAGCTCCTCCGTGCCTATATCCGTAAGCGCCGCGACAACCTCGCCATAAGGCATTGCATAGCGCTGAGAAAGATAGCGCATAGAGGCGGCAAGCTCGCCGTCGGGCCCGCCGAACTGGGAGATGATAGCCGTGGCAAGCTTAGCGTTTGTCTGGCAAATCTTTACGGGATATTGCAGCTTCTTCTCATACGTCCACATAGCGTCAGTCCTCCCTTTCCCAAGGCCAAGGCCCGCAAGCCCAGTCATAATTATCCTTCTGAGCGACAGCCTCAAGGGTCAGAGAGCCGTAATTTTCCTCATAGCTCCGTTTTGCCGCAGCCTCCAGCATTATATACCGCTTTAGGGCTGCGAGCGCTTCCTCCGAGCAGGGATGAGTGTCAAGGAAAAGTCGAAGGTCGTCGGTCATAAAGGCAAGCTGCTGAACGCGTTTCAGGCTTTCCTCACGCGGATTCGGGCAAGTCATTCGCACGACCCCCTTCCTCTAAATGGCATATCCAGAGAAGGGAACGCCGTGCCGCGAATTAACGCGGTTCTCTCATCGTAAAGCTCGCACCAAGTCTGCCACGGCACATAGCTCATAGCAAGCGACGCGGTTGAAACGCAGGCTGTTTTGCTCATTTGCTTCTTCCTTTCGGGTGTATTTTGGGAAGCACATCCCAATAAGCAAGCTATGCAAAAAGAAAGCGAGCTGTGCGGCAATGGTACAGAAAAAGCGCCTCATCGTTGAGACGCTTTACATAATATACTATTGCTTACAGCTTCTCGCTGTAATCCTCCAAGTCGCGCTCTGCGCTTCGCGTTACAAACAGTTTATAAGCCATACTTTACCCTAATCTGATGAAGCGAGGTATAGGCATCGGCAACGCGGCCCTCCGCAACATCCTCTACGTTAGCAGGGGCAGAAGGACTCGCTCTCAGCCCTCCACGGGCTTCGGTCAGCTCGGCTCTGACAGCCCACTGGGCTGTCATTCACTGCCTCGCCTTCTCGCCTTTCTGCCCCTTTGTCAAATAAAGACTGACTCCTTACGGAGCCAGTCTACGTTGGCAGGGGCAGAAGGACTCGCTCTCAGCCCTCCACGGGCTTCGGTCAGCTCGGCTC
>CAZUTB010000160.1:0-5121 GCA_964622905.1 uncultured Oscillospiraceae bacterium
TTCCCGAGGATACGCTCGCGTCCGTAACAACCCTGCGCAGAAGCAGGGGGCGAATGTCAAGGCGCATAAGCCAGCCCTCAACGGGCTTTCTGCCAATAAGCGAAATAACTATTCCGATAACCGCGCCCGCAAGCACGCCTACAGGTCCGCTTGCTATGAGGACTACTCCCCCGCCGCCGCAGAGCGCCGCGCTGAGAGCTGCAACCGCGACCGTCAGCACTCCGCTTAAGAGGTCAACGGTTTCAATGCTCTCAAGCGAAAGCTCCTTGCCCGAATCCGAGCAGACGTTTTCAAGTGAGAACTTCATATCCGAGAAGGCGACATGATATTTTTCGCAGATGAGGCTGAGCTTGCCCTGAATCTCCGCAAGCACGGAGCGCGTCCAGCCGTCCAGCACCTCGCGCATTGCGTCCCTGCCCTCGGCGGAGGAAAACAGCGCCGAGATGCGCTCGCCCATTTCCTTCTGCATATCCTCAAGCGTCGCAATTTCGCCATCGCGCCAGCGCCTTACCGCAGGCAGAGCGCCGCCCTCAACTGCAAGCTCCGTAAGCGCCTGAGCAAGCGGAGGAATGAGAAGCGGCAGGCGGCTTCTTACAAGGCTTTCAACCGTATCGGAATCCGTAAAGCGAGAAACCTCCTCGCGGAATTCCGCAAGCTGGTCGTCAACGCGCGCGGCATAGGCAAGCCCGCGCGCTATGGAAAACTGCGGCTCCGGGCAGCAGACGACGGAGGAATTCGGGAACGCCTTCTCGCATTCCTCGCGGAAGAAGCGCATTCTGGACGCTCCGCCGGTAAGCAGCACCGCCCGAGGCGGCTTTTCCTCCGTCTGCTGGCGCGATAATGAAAGCGCGTCGCGCAGAGCCGAAAGGAAGGAACGCCCATTCAGATAGGTATGCGGCTTGTTTATAAGCTCCTCCGCCTTATCTGGGGTAAGCCGAAGCTCAATCTCCTGCCTTCCCGAATAAAGGAAAATAAAGGGAGCGGTGCAGGCTTCCGCTTTATAGCTTTCCTCGTCCGAATAATATCTTTCCTTGAGCCTTCTTGCGGCAAGCAGGCAGCGCGAGCGCCAGTTGGGGCTTTCCGAAAGCGCGCGCTCGATTGCCGCCTTAGCCTCCGGATCTGCGACGCGCTCTACCGCGTCCGTCATGATAAGCTCGTCCATAACCCCGCCGCCAAGGTGCGTATCGCCGAAGGTTCCCACTCCGCTTTCCTTGCCGCCTACGACGTAGGCAAAATCCAGCGTTGACGAGCCGATGTCGATAACCAAAGCGCTTTCCTTAACCGCCTCGGCGCTCACGGGCAGCGCAGACGAGCAGCGGGCGTAAAGAAAAGCGGCGCGGGATTCGGAAACAAGGCGCGCCTGCGTTATTCCCGCGCGGCAAAGAATATCCAAATATGAGCGGCGCACATCGCCGAGCCAGCCTGCGGGACAGCCGACGGTTATAGAATACTCGTTTATGTTTTCAACCTGCGCTGAGGCTTGAGTGAACACGCCGCTCGCAAAATCCTGAAGCGTCTTTTTCACGTCCGCGCTTTGGGAAAGGAAATGGCGCTTGAAGCAGACGCGCAAATCCTCAACCCCGGGAAGCGTTGCGCTCACATCGCCTATAACAATCTCGCCGTTATACCTGCCTACGGCTGAGAGGAAGCTCTCACTGCCCTGAATTGAAATAATCTGAGGCTGCGCAAGGCTGTTTTCGCTGATTCTCGCAAGACAGCTTTCACCGTCACCGAAATCAAAGCCAAGATACTTTTTCATTCAGCTCACCTCCCCCGCCTTCCGATAAGCGCCTCGCCGCGCTTTATCAGTTTTCCGTCCGTCCGCGACACGATAGCGGGGCGCAGAGTCGCGTTCTTTCCGCCCTCGAGAATGTCAAAACAGGTTTCCCTACCCGCGCCGTACTCGACGCCCTCCATGTCCGCCTTCATAAGCGCGCGCTTGGAAAGGTCAAGCGCCTCTCCGATATAGGACGGCTCGTTCATGTTCTTCATTTCATAAAGTATCTGATAAAGCTCCGCAGAGGCGGACGAAGCGGAGGACGCGGCAGAGCCGACGGATTTTTGAGAAATATCGCAAATATCCGAAATTGATTGCGAAAGGCGGGCGGATGCGTTTATAATGTATGTTCCGAGCAGCTTTGCGGGAATGAAGCTGCTTGCGGTGTTAAGCTTTTTTTCGGGCGCAGTGCTTTTGTGCCTGCCCTTGCGGCTAAAGACCATGTAGAGCGCCTGAAAAGCCGCAAGCGCCGCTATTGCTCCAACCGCGTAATCCGCCTGTAAGAACGCGCAGACGGAGGCGGCGGCGGAAAGCACAAGGGCGCATACGGGTTTTGCGAGCGTTTCCTCCTTCTCATGGCTTGCCAAGGCATAGCCCTTAGCTTCATCGCAGGACGCGGAAACGCAGGAAAGCAGCGAGAGGCTGCTCTTTTCATTCTCGATAAGAAGCTTAACCGAGGCGGAAAGCGATTCCTCCCCTATGCCCGAAACGGCTTCACTCTTTATAAGGTCAAGCGCGTGCGACGCGGCTTTCCTTGCCTCAGGAATCCCAACAGGCTCATCGTCCCTTTGTATAAAGCCGTCCGCAAAGCTGCGGACGCAGTTCTCCAGCTCCATAAGCTACTCCTTTGTTTGTCGCGAAAAGGAAATGTATTTCGGCGCTTTATTATACCATGATTTGATATAGGTAAGCAAGAAATACGCAGCTTGCAGCGATTTACACGCCTTGTGCGTTATCTTTTTGTCTGAATTTTAGGAGGTACGAATGATGAAACGCTTTATCTCACTTATCGCCGCCCTGACGCTGCTCGTTTCCGGAGCCGCCTTTGCCGAAACGGAGCCGCAGCCGACGGCGGCGCTTCCTACGGAGGTTCCGAGCGATTACCCATATACGATAAGAGTTCCGATGACCGACGAAGAAAAGACCTACACCGTGCCCGAAACGGCGTTTGACGGCTCTGTAATTCCTGAAAGCATCAGGAACATGATTGATATAGGCCTGCAGGAATACTATTTTGAAAATCTTGAGGAATTATCCACCGCAAACAGGTATACCTACGACTACTGGGGCAAAAAGACGAAGCAGAACGGCTGGTGCACCTGCTTTGTATACTACTGCATGAAGCGCGGTCCGATTCCGCTTTACAAAAGCACGAAGGACGTTCCCGAGGGCGAGGAAATATTCGGCTTTATAGGGCTGAGAATCCGCAACATTTCACCGATGTACAAAAAGGTGGGGAGGCAGAGCGACATACCCTACCCCGGATATTTGATAGTATACAGCTCAAAAAACGTTCAGAAGAACGTTCACATTGGAATAATAACAGACGTAACGCTGCTTGAGGACGGGCAGACCTACGAAATCAAGACTATCGAGGGCAACGTAAGCAACAGGGTTAAGCAGTACCGCTTCCTTTACAACAACGCGGACAAAACCGCGAATATGTTCAGAATGGAAGGCTATGAGGACAGGGAGGGCGATTATCAGTACGAGCTGCACAACAAGCGCTGGTATGTGGAAACCTTCCTGCAAACGTGGATACCCGTTCCGAGCGACGCCGAAAACGTAAACATTGTAAACAGTACAACAGCAAGCCCCGAGGCGGAATAATTTCGCTCGTGATTTGTCGTATTTGTCCTTTTTTTCATGCAAATTCTATCAATTCTTGCTCAAAATACGCAGATTTCCGCTTTCAGCTTGAATGCGGTCAGGTTTTTATCTATAATATAGTCGGCGCTTTGATGTCACATCTGGGCGCGTGCGGATAAAATTCCGCAAATAGATTGAATAGAGGGAAAATCCGTGGATGATTATCTGCTGTATGAGCAATCGAATTATTCCGCGTCCGCAAAGCACCCCTTCCATGTAGAGGGAGAGCATACTCCGGACGAGCTTGCCGTGAAGAGCGGCGCATGGATTCATGCCGCAGGAAGCATTATGCTCCCCGAGGGCGTTTATAAAATGAAGAGCCAGCCGTGCTGGCTGTGGATAGCGGTTGAGCAGGGCAAAATTCAGCTGAGCTGCGACCGCCAAGCCTTCGATATGCACACGAGCAACAGCTGCCTTGTGCCTCCGGACACGGAATGCAAGTCCATAGAAGCCGTTGAGGAAAGCCGCATAGTATGGTTTTCTCTTGACGGGCAGCTTGCCGACCAGTTCATGGAAAGCATGGGCGCCGTTCAGCATTCGCCGATACAGCAAGGAACGCTTCCCGCGCAGATTTACCTCTGCAAGCAGATTGTTCAGGTAATCTGCCGTCAGGAGGGCGGGGACAATGATAAGGGCGCTTCCGCGCACTTGCAGAGCCTTTTGTGGAGCGTGCTTGCCAGCTACGACGGGCAGCCGGTATCAATGGACGCGCTGCTTTCGCACGAAATTGCGAAGGTTATAGACGCAATGCGTCTCAATCATTACAGAACGAATTACTCGCTTGCGGACATGGCTGCAATCTCCCGTATGCCCGTGGAAACCTTCCGCAAAAGGTTTGTAAGCGAGGTGGGAATGCCTCCGCAGAGCTACCTGCTCTGGTGCAAGATGGAGAGGGCGAAAACGCTGCTCAAGCAGCATTACTCCGTCAAGGCGGCGGGAGCAGAGGTAGGAATGAACGACCCCTACCATTTTTCAAAGCAGTTCAAGAACATAGTCGGCTGCTCCCCAACGGCTTACTGCAAGCAGGTAAGAGAGCCGCGATAAGCGTCAAAGAGGGCGAATAAGATGAAAACGGCTGTTGTCTGCGGCGCTTCAAGCGGGCTTGGGCTTTACATAGCCGCCGCGCTGGCGGACGCCGGATACAGGGTTTATGCAGGAGCGCGCTCTTTTGCGGGCGGAAACGCCGAAAAGGACGGAATCACAAGGCTTCCGCTCGACGTATCAAGCGAAGAAAGCGCTCAGGCGTTTATTGAAAGCGTTCTTACCGATGCAAAAAGCATTGACATACTTATTGGCTGCGCGGGAATATTAAACCTCGGCTCATGCGAGGAAACCTCAATAGAGGAATATGCGCGAATCCTTGAGGTCAACACCCTTGGCTCGATAAGAATGGCGAAGAAGGCTCTGCCGATTATGCGCAGGCAGGGGCACGGGCGCATTTTGCAGCTTTCATCCATAAACGGAGTTCTCGGACT
>CAZUTB010000161.1:0-1606 GCA_964622905.1 uncultured Oscillospiraceae bacterium
ATCCTGCGCACGTATCCATTCGGTTGTGCCACGCGGCAAGCCTTCGGCGGCAACGCGCAAAGACACCAGCGCATCGGGGCGCGACAGGCCGTTCACCATCACCACGCTGGTCGCCTGCCCGCCCACATTGCCCAGCCAGAGTTGGCGAAACGGCTGCGACGCTGACTGTACGCGCGACCTCTGCTCTTGATGCACAAAAGAGCGGCACGGCGACTGTTACTGTCACAGAGCCGCAAACCTACGGCATCGCACTTGATATCCCCGATACTACCCCTCTTATCGGCGTTGATTTTTCGGCTCTGGTGTTTGGATATATGGAAAGCGATTTGACGGCGAAGACCGTGACGGTGAGAAACACGGGCAATCAGCCCACGGGAGCGCTGATTGTTACTTTGTCCACCACTGCGTTTTCCGCAAGCAAGGCTGCAATAGAGAGCATTCCGGCGGGCGGAACAGCAAGCTTTGAGGTAAAGCCGGCTGTCGGGCTGGGCATTAGCTCCGCCGCAATGAACTATACCGCCGCTTTAGCGGTGACGCCGGATTCGGGCAACGCAAATCCGCTTGCCGGAGCAAGCTGTGAATTAAGGGTTTCGGTGAACCCGCTTAGCATACTTACCGTCGATTCTGCCAATCCGTCTGCCGTACAAGATAAGAAATACGACGGCGCAACCGCCGCTAATGTAATAATGGGCAGAATAACAGGCATTGCAGAAGGCGACGATGTAACGGTAACGGCGGCAGGCGAATTTGATACAAAGAATGTGGGAGAAAATAAGAGCGTAACCGTTACATACGCGCTTTCCGGTATGGCTGCAAAAAAGTACATCGCGCCTCAAAGCGAAACGCTTTACGCTGATATCACCGAAGCGCAGCTTACCGTGTCCGGCACGACTGCCGACAGCAAAGCTTATGACGCAGGCACCGCTGCCACAATACATATCGGCACGGTATCCGGCATTGTAAGCGGTGATGACGTTGCCGTAACGGGAACAGGCACCTTCAGCGACGAAAGCATCGGAATGAACAAGACTGTCACCGTTGTGTACTCGCTTTTAGGTGCGGATGCGGGGAATTACTTCGCGCCCGAAAACGATACTCTTACAGCCGGCATAAGCGGCACAGTCGCTGCGCCTGTCGCCTTGCCGGCGGAGGGCGTGTATTCCGAGCCGCTTAACGTAACGCTTTCCTGCGCAACTGAGGGCGCGACCATCCGCTATACAACCAATGGCGACGAGCCTGCGGAAAGCAGCGCGGAATACACCGCCGCAATTCCCGTCAGCGTTACGACCACAATCAAGGCAAGGGCGTTCAAAGAGGGCATGACGGAAAGCGAGGCGGTAAGCTTTACGTATACTCTTGTGCCCATCCCCACCTACTCGGTCACCTTAACCATTACGAAGGACAACAGCGCGTACAGCGGTCTGAGCATTTCGATAAAGGATTCCGACGGCGCGGACTACCCTATGACTGAGGAAACGGGAGGCGCATACATCAATGCGGCTGTCCCGAACGGAAGCTATGCCATTTACAAGGGCGGCGTATCTGTCGGCAGGCAGCTTGCCGTGAATGGCGCAGACGAAAATGCAGCGCTGGAATACTTCACCGT
>CAZUTB010000161.1:1616-5111 GCA_964622905.1 uncultured Oscillospiraceae bacterium
CCTGCTGCGATGACAAAGGGCATGGATACCTTTGACGGCTGGTATTCCGATGCGGGACTTACTGCGCAGTGGGACTTCGCAAGCAGCAAGGTCACTGCGGTAATCACATTATTTGCCAAATGGACGAGCAATGATACAGTGCCCACAATCCTCACACAGCCTAAGGACCAGTATGTAGTTGTCGGGCAGTGCGCAACGTTCACAATAGCGGTTGACGGGAATAATCTTTCCTATCAATGGTATATTAACCGAAACGACAGCCTCGGATGGCAAAAGCTGGACGGCAAGACGGGTACAAGCTGCACCACGGCGGCTGTCACTCTGGCAAATGACGGCTATCGCTATCGGTGCGATGTTACCGGCACAGCCAAAAGCACGATTCAGTCCAACGGAACGCTTCAGTCCGGCATAGCTGCGCTCCATGTATCCGCACCGGTAGTTCCGCCGGAAACAGGCGACGGAAGCGCGCTTATGCTTTGGATATGCATGGCGGCGCTGAGCGCGCTGGGGCTTCTGCTGACGATACGGAAAAAGCGCCATGTATAATTTGAAAGTAAAATAATTCTAAGCCCGTGCGGATAAAGCATCCGCAGCTATACAGATGGGCCGACGCGGGCGAATCGCTTCGGCACTTCTTCATATGCTTTTCATTATCTCGTTGATTTTATCGGTTTTCCTCTGTATATCGGCGGCGATTGCGAGCTGCACTCTGCATCTCTCCAGGTTCTCGGTTTCGTATTGTGCCTTGAAATACTTATCGCCGGTAAGGTAATCCGTCAGATATCGCATTCCAAGCTCAACGCTTATCGTAAACGCGGCAAGGGGCAGCGCTTTTCTTTCCGCTTTACACAGGATACTTCCGCATTCCGAAAGATAGCCTTTGGTAAGCGCCTCGAACATTTCAATGTCTATTTCGGCGTTTTTCCAGTCTGCGCTGACTTTGCTTGCTCCCGAGCGCATTAAATCGCCGTAATCCAGCACGGAAAGCCCCGACATAACAGTATCTAGGTCTAGGACGGCAAGCGCTTTTCCTGTTTCGGTGTCAAGCAGGGCATTGTCCGGCTTTGCGTCGCCGTGCGTAACTCTTTTAGGTATTACTCCCGAAAGCTCAAGCCTCGTTATTTCGGTTGCGGCGCTCTCACTTTCTAGCAGATAGTCAAGCTCCTTCTCGCATGAGGATAAGCGTTTGAATTCATCCGCCTTAGCCGCGTCCTTGAGCGTCTTATAGCGCTTAATCGTGTTGTGAAAATCGGGTATCGTAACGCTAAGCTCCTCCGGCGGGAAATCCGAAATCAGGCGAAGAAAGCTCCCGAACGCCGAGCCTATCTCATAGGCGTCGCTGAGGTTTCTCGGCGCTTCCACGCTTATGCCCTTTATGAAGTCAAAAACCCTCCAGCCGTCGCCGCTTTCATCGGGCACATAAAGCGTTCCGCTTTTTGTCTTTACCGGCTGAGGCGTGCGGCTGCAGCTTGAATCCTTCTTTCTTATATGCTCGGTTACCTCGCCGATATTCTTCATCAGCCCTTTGATATCGGTAAAAACGTAGCTGTTCACCTTTTGCAGAAGGTATTCCCGTCCTGTGTCGGTCGTAAGCTTGTAGGTTTCGTTTATCTGCCCGTTCCCAATCTTTTCGCAGTCCTTAGGTTCACCACACAGGTCAAAGAACTGCGAAAATCTCAAAATATTCTTGTCAAGTATCATCGCGCTTACCTTTCATCCTCGCCCTGCTGTGCGGTATTTTGCTTGATTTTGCCTACTATTACATCCTTGAGCGGTATCAGCAGGAAAATGAGCCAGCCGGGGTGCCAGCAGTTGAAATAGAAGCCGAGAATCAAATACATAAGCGTTACGGTAACGGGGTCAAAAAGCCTGTCAATCGGCTGCTTGTATTCGCGCGCGTGAATCGGAATTGTCAGAAACAGCAGCCACGCGGGATGCCACATATGCAGGAAAACGCCAAGCACAAGGTAAAGCGCGGTTATGCAGAGGGCATAATTGCCCTGCGACATAATCTCCTTCTTTGTAGGAACGGGATAGCCCGCTATCGTTTTATGCTCATCTTCCTTTTCGCTTTCGGCTTCAATCGTAATCTCGGAGGTCTCCGGCTCGTTTTCCTTCGCCTTGCCCGCCATATAGTTTTCCATAATTATCTTTGGCTCTCTCGTCTTAACCTCAACCTCGTCAGCCATTCCAATCTCCCTTTCGGTATATAAGGTGTTTTGAATTTACTGCCGTATTATACAATAAATTTCGCGTTTTGAACAGCGCATAAGCTGAAATGTCGCATTATCCGCGCAATTTGTCTGCTTTTTTACTGCTTGTTTGTAAAAAAAAGGCGGACGATATTCGCCCGCCTTGATGCTGTAAACTTATTCTGTTCCCTTTACTCGCTCAAGCCTTCGGATATGCCCATCAGCGCTATTCCCAGAATTACTGCGCCGATAACCACCCATTGCTTCTTCGTAAGGGTTTCCTTGAGGAAGATGCGGGAGAGAATGAGGGATACGATGCAGTAGGAGGCAATCATCGGCGCGGCTACCGCGCTGTTTCCGCTCATCGCGTAAACGTAGGTTGCCTGACCCGCGGTTTCGCATACGGCGGCAAGCCCGCGGCTGCCCTGAAGGTGCAAGCCAATCTTCTGCTTTTTGATGAACTTGATGAAAATGAATATCAGCACTGCGGTTATCAGAAATGTGAATTCGTAGGACATATTCGCAATGTTTTCAAGCGTTTCCTCGGTTACGCCGACAAGGGGAGTAGAGGTGAAATCATCGAGATAGTATGCGTCAAAAAAGGTGCCCAAAGCGTCCACAACGCAGTAGGCTATCGGCATCAGTATCGCCGTAAAGCTCTTGGTGTATTTAGTATCCTCAGCAACAACAATTCTGTGGTCGGCGGCGCGCTCGATAAGGTCAAGCGCAAGAACGCCAATGCAGATAAGCACAACGCCTATGCTGGAAAGCAGGTCCAGAGTTTTACCGAGGAATATCAGGCAAAGAATGCAGGTGATAGCTCCGGAGGAGTTCTGCACGGGTGAGGATATTGAGAGGGCAAGATAGCGCAGACCGAAGTAACCTATTGTCATTGAAAGAATATACATCAGCGAAACAGGCAGGTACACAAGAAGGTTGATAGGATTGTAATCAATTCCTGTTGTTATAAGAGTAAGCACCGCGTGCAGACCCATAACCAAGCCGACCATCATTGAGGTTTTCAGATGGCTGTATTTATCGCTTTCATCCGCGCCCTTTTTATAGAACAAATCGGCAGCGCCCCATGCGCAGGTAGTGACAAGAGCATAAACGAACCACATAACAATGCCTCCGGATAATGAATTTGCTGATAATTCCGCTTTGCCGTATGCACAGCCTGTTTATTATATCGAATTCATATTAAAATGCAAGTTTTTTGAGAAGCGCCTTATATACCGCATGACGATTTTACGCTTTAGCTTGGAAATCAAATACTTGTATTTGTCAGTCTGACAAAAACCAA
>CAZUTB010000162.1:0-5110 GCA_964622905.1 uncultured Oscillospiraceae bacterium
TTGACCTCCTCGGGGGTCATCTTCCTTCCGAAGGTGAAGTCAAAGCGCAGGCGCTCTGCTGTTATGTTGGAGCCCTTCTGATGAACCTCCTCGCCGAGAACGCGGCGAAGCGCAGCCTGAAGCAGGTGGGTTGCGGTATGCAGGCGCGCGGTTTGCAGGCTGTGGTCGGCAAGTCCGCCCTTGAAGCGCTGCTCAGCACCCGCATGGCTGTTCTCCTGATGCTGCTTGAAGTTCTCCTCAAAGCCCTTAACGTCAACGGTAAGCCCGCGTTCCTTCGCCAGCTCCTCGGTCATTTCCACAGGATAGCCGTAGGTATCGTAGAGATGGAAGGCGCTCTTGCCGTCAATTTCCGTGCCCTCAAGATGGGCGACAACCTTCTCGAATTCCTTTTCGCCCTGCTTAAGAGTGCGGGCAAAGCGGGCTTCCTCAAGCTTGAACTGCTCAAGCACGAAGGCGGAATTGCGGGCAAGCTCGGGATAGGCTTCCTTGTACTGCTCGATAATAACCTTTGCGATTTCCTGAGTGAAGCTGTCGTCCATCTCAAGGTTCATCGCGTAGCGGGTGGCGCGGCGGATAAGGCGGCGAAGCACATAGCCCTGGTCTACATTTGAGGGGCTTACGCCTCTGTCGTCGCCAAGAATGAAGGTTGCGGTGCGCATATGGTCGGCAATTATACGGAAAGCCTTAGTGATTTCAGGGCTTTCGTCATATTTCTTTCCGGAAAGCTCCGCAATCTTCGCGAGTATTCCGGTGAAAGCGTCGGTTTCATAAACGGATTTCTTGCCGTTGATAACGCATACGGTGCGCTCAAGTCCCATACCGGTATCAACGTTCTTTTTCTCAAGCGGGAGGAATGAGCCGTCCGCCTGCTTGTTGTACTGCATGAAAACGTCGTTCCAGATTTCAAGATAGCGTCCGCAGGAGCAGGCGGGGGAGCAGTCGGGACCGCAGGGCTCCTTATCGGTTATAATGAACATTTCGGTATCGGGACCGCAGGGACCGGTGATTCCCGCAGGTCCCCACCAGTTGTTCTCCTTTGGCAGATAGAAGATGTGGCTTTCCTCAACGCCGCAGGAGCGCCACAAATCATGCGCTTCCTCGTCGCGGGGGCAGTCGTTGTCGCCCGCAAATACGGAGAAGGCAAGCCTGTTCTTGTCAATTCCGAGGTATTCGGGGCTGGTAAGGAATTCCCAGCTCCAGGTGATGGCTTCCTTCTTGAAATAATCGCCAAGGCTCCAGTTGCCCAGCATTTCAAAGAAGGTGAGGTGGCTGTTATCGCCAACATCGTCAATATCGCCGGTTCTAACGCACTTCTGCACGTCGGTAAGGCGCGTTCCTGCGGGGTGCTTGGCGCCCATCAGATAAGGAACAAGCGGGTGCATTCCCGCGGTTGTGAACAGAACGGTGGGGTCGTTTTCCGGTATAACCGATGCCGAGGAAATCACCTTGTGTCCCTTCGACTCGAAAAAATTCCTGTACAGCTGTCTTAATTCGTTGCTGCCAATCGCTTTCATCCGCCCGTCTCCTTCTATGCGCGTTTTGCGCCTAAAATACTCTGTGTCAGCGCCCGTAAACCTCTCAGAAGCAGTTGGTATATACAGAAGCGCTTTTCTCATTATAATTCCGCGCGCTTTTCATGTCAACCGAAAAGCGGAAAAGCTTATAAAATCGGGCAAAGCACGGGTTGTTTATACCGGCGGCAAACGATAATTTTACTGTCGGCTATTCGGCTGACTCGGAATAATACCTATCCGTTTTTCATATTGCTTGACATATACGCCGCTCAATGCTAGAATACCGATGTTTGCTTTGATAGGCTAACTAATTATCTGCCGGTTTTGTCAGGCATCGTGAAGGGAGGCAATCGTTATGGAAAGGTTTCCGTCTGAGCTTACCGAGCTTTTGGGCGACGCGTACAGGAGCGCGGGACGCATGGACGAGGAGTTCCTTACCGAAGCGGAAATTGACGATATCTCAGTGAGCGAGCTGCATATTATTCGCGCTATCGGCGTAGAAAACGGCGGCTCGACAATAAGCAGTCTTGCCGCGCGGCTTGAGCTTACGCTGCCTACAATAACGGTAGCGGTGAATAAGCTTCAGCAAAAGGGATATGTCAAAAAGGTAAAGAGCGAGGAAGATAAGCGTTCCGTAACGGTTTCGCTTTCTCATCAGGGCAAGAAAACCTATTCCTCCTACCGTAAGTGGAGGGAGAAAATGCTCGAATCCATAAACGATGGTTTGAACGATACTGACAGGCAGATGCTGGCAAGAGCAATTCACGCGTTCAATCGTTCGCTGCGGCGCGTGATGGATGAAAGCAAACAAAAGCTGCTCAGCAAAAAATCCAGGCGTGAGCGCGAGGACGCGCAGGGGACTGCTATCACAAATTCGGATAAAGACGAATGAGGAGGAATTTTACATGAGCTTTCAGGATGTAGCGAAGATTCTTGCGGATTATAAGGATATTGACGAGGCACAGATTAAGCCCGAATCCACCTTTCAGGAGCTGGGGCTTGACTCGCTTGACATGGCGGAGCTTGTTATGAATATGGAGGATGAGCTTGGCGTAACCATCGAGATGAACGAGAAGATAAAGACCGTTGCGGATATCATTGCCGCAGTCGGAGCGGTAGCCTGATGAACGGCGCGGGTATCGCCTTTGTCTTGAGCGGACAAGGCTCGCAGAATACCGGAATGGGCAAAAGCATCTATGATTTTTCCGCAAAAGCAAGAGAAATCATGGATACTGCAGAACGCATCCACCCTGGGCTTAAGGCGCTTTGCTTTGAGGGCAGCAAGGAGGAGCTTTCGCGCACTGTGAACACTCAGCCTGCCGTTATGACGGTTGACGTTATGTGCGCTGCGGCGCTTCTTGAGGCGGGCGTAAAGCCGAGTGCGCTTGCGGGCTTCTCGCTCGGAGAGCTTGCTGCGCTTGCCGTAAGCGGAATGCTTCCTTTTGAAGCGGCGCTTCGCCTTACAATAAGGCGCGCGGAGCTTATGGATGAGTGCGCCGAAGGCTCTGAAAGCACAATGGCTGCTGTGGTGAAACTCTCCCAAGCTGATGTGGAGCAGCTTGCCGCTGAGCTTCACGCGTATCCCGCAAATTACAACTGCCCCGGGCAGATTGTGGTGTCGCTAAAGCGCTCCGCTCTTAACGAGTTTTCACAGGCTGTTCGCGAAAAAGGCGGCAGGGCGCTTCCGCTTTCCGTAAGCGGCGGCTTCCATTCTCCGTATATGGCTGCGGCAGCCGAGGGCTTCGGAGCGGCGCTTCGCGGCGTAAGCTTCGCACCCCCCAATATGCCCGTATACTCGAATTTCATCTCCGATGTATACCTGAAAGAGCGTGAAGCCGAGCTTCTGCAAAGCCAGATAGACCATCCCATCCATTGGGATAAGCTTGTTCAAACCCTAGGCGAGCGCGGGATAAGCACCTTTATTGAGTGCGGTCCCGGAACTACGCTTTCGGGGCTTATAAGAAAGTCGGGCGTTTCGGCGCGCGTTGTCAATGTCGAGGATGAAAAAAGCCTGTTGGACGCGCTGAAGGCGCTCAGGGAGGCGTAAAATGCTCAGCGAAAAAACGGCTTTGATTACCGGCTTCAGCAGAGGAATTGGCAGAGCGGCGGCGCTTGAGCTTGCCCTGCGCGGCGCAAATATCGCGGGCGTTTACTTCGGCAATGACGCAGCGGCGCAGGAAACGCTTGAGCTTCTTGCCGAAAAGGGCGTAAAGGCTGTTTCGTATAAAGCGGATGTTTCCGATTTTGCCGCCTGTGAAGCGCTTGTTAAGCAGGCAATTGCGGATTTCGGCTCTGTCGAGATTCTCGTAAACAACGCGGGAATGACGAAGGACGGGCTGTGCATGAGAATGAGCGAAAGCGATTTCTCACGCGTGATTGACGTTGACCTCAAGGGCGCTTTCAATATGATTCGCCATCTTTCGGGGCATATGCTAAGGCGGCGCGAGGGCAGAATCATCAATATTGCCTCCGTTTCCGGCTTGATGGGCAATGCGGGTCAGGCAAATTACTCCGCGGCAAAGGCGGGGCTTATAGGGCTTACAAAGACGGTTGCCCGCGAGCTTGGCTCTCGCGGAATAACCGTCAACGCGGTTGCTCCGGGGCTTGTCAGAACGGATATGACCGCGTCGCTTCCGGAGGACAGGCTTGCGGAGTTCGTGAAAACGATTCCGCTCGGGCGCATGGCGGAGCCGGAGGATGTAGCGAAAACCATAGCCTTTCTTGCGGATGAGGATTCCGGGTACATCACGGGTCAGGTTATCAAGGTTGACGGCGGACTCTATATTTAACTTTCGGAGGCAGTATGGCAAGAGTTGTTATTACAGGAATGGGCGCTGTATCGCCCCTCGGCAATTCGGTCGCTACTCTTTGGGAAGCAATTAAGGCGGGGAAATGCGGCATCGGTACGATTTCTCGGTTTGACGCTTCCCAGAATAAGGTGACGGTTGCCGCAGAGGTTAAGGAGTTTTCGCCATCCGATTACGGAATGGATAAAAGCGCCGCGCGGCGGCTTGACCTTTACTCGCAGTACGCAATGGCGGCGTCGAAGCAGGCGTTTGACGAAAGTGGGCTCGTGGCGGGTGAGAACATTGATTCCGAGCGCCTTGGAGTGTATATCGGCAGCGGAATCGGCGGGCTGATAACCTTCGCACAGCAGACCGAGGTTTATCTCTCACGCGGTATTGACCGCCTTTCGCCGTTCTTCGCGCCAATGATGCTGTCAAATATGGCAACCGGCGTTGTGTCCATAGAACATAAGGCGAAGGGGCCTACGCTTCCCGTCGTTACCGCCTGCGCTACCAGCGGAAACGCTATAGGCGAGGCTTTCAGGGCGATAAAGCACGGCTATGCAGACGCAATCTGCGCGGGCGGAACGGAAGCGCCTATTCATGCGCTTGCAATCGGCGCGTTTTCCGCAATCCACGCGCTGTCCACCGCGCAGGATCCGCAGCTTGCCTCGCTCCCGTTTGATAAGAGGCGCGGCGGCTTCGTGCTTGGCGAGGGCGCGGCGGTTGTAATCCTTGAGGAGTACGAACACGCTAAGCGCAGGAACGCGAATATAATCTGCGAGGTTGTCGGCTACGGAAATACCGCTG
>CAZUTB010000163.1:0-5104 GCA_964622905.1 uncultured Oscillospiraceae bacterium
CGTAAAGGTCGAACTCCTCCCTGTCGGGGAAGGGCGGGAAAATGCAGGGAAGCATGGACGCCTGTATGTTGGTCGCAACGGAAAGCTCCGCGCCGATTCTTTCCTTTTCCGCAGTAACGGAGGTGAGATTCTCTATGTACTGCTTGAGCGAAACGGTCATCTGCTCAAAGCTCTTGCCAAGCACCTCGACCTCGTCGCCGGTGCTGATATCGCTCTTGTAATCCAGTTCTCCGCTGCCCGCCTTGCGCACATCCTCGGTAAGATGCACAAGCGGCTTGGAGATGCCGATGCAGAGCTTTCTGATGATGAAGGCAAGCAGAATGCCGATAACAAAGTAAATGCCGAGCATGATGAAGTTTGCCTTGCGCGTGAACTCAATCATGTCCGCCTCGGTATCCTTGATTATGCCGCTGATAACGCCCGCGGACTTGACGGCAGGCTCAATGATGCTGTCCTTGGGGAGCAGAACGGAGAGCTTCCAGCCCGTTTCGGCAATGGGAGCGTAAACCGCGAAAACCTCAGCGCCGTCAACGGCTGTAAGCTCATAGCCGTATTCGTTTCCGAGGATTCCCGCCGCCGCGTCCTCGCCCACTATCTCGGAAAGCTGCGCGTCGGATTTGTCCATATCGGGCATTGCGATAATTTTGCCCGCTGAGGAGCAGAGCAGGGCATAGCCGCCGTCGCCGAAGGAGGTTTGCAGAACCTGCTCGTTTATGTTGTTGATGAGTAGGTCAGCGCCCAAGACGCCCTTGAACTCGCCTTTTGCATAGACCGGCAGGGCAATTGTTACGCAAAGCCCGCGCCCGAAGCTGTCGGGATAAGTTTTTGATATGTATACATTGCCGGAGCCTTCCGCTATTTTGGAAGCGTCGGTGTACCACTCGGAAATGGTTGTGTCATACTCGAATATGCCCGTCTTGCCGCCGACTCCCGTATCCATTCCGATACTGATTCCGGTAGGAGTCGAAAAATACTTGCTCGAAAACTCGGGCGCGCTGACGATGGTCGCCCAAAGGATTGGCTCCATATTGCCCAGAAGCGCAAGCTCCGAAAGCACGCTCTCTTCGGTGTAGCGCGCCTTCGTATCGGGAAGCCAGTGCAGAAGGGGCGAGGAGACATCCGCGCCGGAGGAAACCAGCTCGTCCGGAGTCTTTACCGCCTTAGCGCCGAACTCGGAGGGATTTTCGTAAAGATAACTGACATAATCAGCCATTTCCTCAAGGGTAAGAACGAAATCGTGAATCTGCATATGCAGGGAATCCGCCTTGGCTCTTACGAAGCTTTCCACGGAGGAAATCGCCTGCTCCGTGAGCATTTCCTCGCTGCTGCTCGCCGCGCGGTCGCCCGTATTGCGGCTGAGGCTTATCGCCTCGTTGCGAAGGAGCGAAAGCGAGGAATATGAGGAAATGCAGCCGATTACCACCAAAATTCCCAGCGCGATAAGAAAGGTTTTCATCAGCTTGCGCTTTATAGATTGCTTCATAATATTCCCTCCGCCGTACTTATTCCCATTCCGCCCAGCTCGCGGGAGAGCGCGTCCATTGCCTCGGGCAAAGCCCACGAGAGCATTATCGCGGTTATCTCGGCTGTAAAGCCGTCGCACTCGGCGCGCTTTACCTTAAACTCGCCGACCACCGCCGCCTTGGTGCGCAGAACCATCTTCAATGAGTTTTCATTGGTCATGTCCGCCTCGGTCCATTTTCCTCCGCTTGGGCAGTAGCGCCGAAGCCTGAAAACCTCGCCGCATACGCGCCCGAAGCCCCGCCTGCAAAACGCCTGCATTGAGCAGAGGAACATACTCTCGGCAAGACGCTTTACGCTGCGCTCGTGGCAGATTATGACCTCCTTGATGTAGTAGCAGCTGCCTGCGTCCGTATCCCGAATGACCTTCTCCGGATAACCAGCAAACTCGGGCTTTATAAGCATATTCTCGGGATGGCGGTATTTTTCATCATATATTCCGCACCAGAACGTTCCGATAAGTCTTCCGTTTTCGTCCCGCGCAACCCAAAATATTTCGCTTTTATCGCAGAGCAGCGCCGCAAGGCTCTTTTCGTTATGCACCTCGAACATACCGCCGCGCACCCTGAACGCGTCGGGGCTTTGCGGGTCAAGGCGGGAGCGGAACTCGCCTTCCTTAATCTGCGTTTCGCGATAGAGCGCCGCCACCTCGCCTATATCGCTCTTAGCAAGAGGTGAAACGTGCGCTTTTCCGTCGGGAGCTGTGATGCTCCAGCAGGCGCGTATTTCGTCGGTTATCATTCGCATTTCCCTCCGAAGGCTAAATAATCACGGTAAGATTGTTGATTCCGAAGGTGGTTCTGTAATAAACCACCTCGCAGGTATCGACAATCATCTTGATTCCGATGGAGTCCGCAAGCTCCAGCGCCGCGTCAAGGTCAAGCGTTTCGCCGCGCCGTTTTTTATCATAATACGAGAGCGGGTTGAAAAGCTTTCCGCCGTTGCGGACGCGAAGAATGGTAGTTTCGGGAAGCGTAGCTACTCTTACGCTTATCACAAGGCTCTTATCCTCCATGAGCGAATGCTCGCGGATGGAGGTAAGCAGCTCCTCAACGGCAAGCGAAAGGCGCATAGCCTCGCGCGCGGGCATATCGCCTGCGGAGCAGAAATCTCGGACGCCGTCAACGCATTCCATTACGGAGTCAACATCGTTCTTGACCGAGCAGTTGAACTCGTGACCCGTCTTTTCAAAGCTCTCGTCAAGCAAGGTATATGGCGAAAGCGCGCGGTTATTCCGAGAGGCGATAAACTGCCACAGCGCCGCAGCCGCGAGCGTTCCTATTTCTGCAATCCAGAACGCGTTCCACATATGGCGAAGCCCGAAAAGCGAGCCGAAAAGCGCGGAGAGCGGAACGGCGATAACACCGTTCCGAAGCGCGGTGAGAACGTTCGCAAGCCCCGTATGCGCGGAACTGAGGTGCAGGCAGATAAGCAGGTTTGCCAAGAGCGCGGGAAGGAAGCTGAGCGAGAACAGGCGGACGGCGGGAACGGCAACGCTCTGCGCCTCAGCGCCCGACAAGCCGAATACGCTGACAACCGCCTCGGGGAAGATAAGGCAGAGCAGCGTTACCGGAACTGTAAGCAGAGCGCCCTTTACGAGCGACTGCCAGAGTATTCCGCGAATCGCCCTTGTGTCCTTCTCCGTTGTGAAAACGCCGACAAACGGCACAATGGCGCCCGAAGCGCCGTAGATGAACGCCTGAGCAAAGCCGTTTACAGAGCCAAGTACGCTGTACGCTCCAAGCGCAAGCGCGCCGCCGAGGGGCGAAAGAATGCGGTTCATAAGGAAGGATTTCAGGAGAATGCAGATGTTTTCAACCGCCCCGGGGCTGCCGACGCGGAGAATTTCGCCTCCGTAAACGCGGAAATCGGAAAGGGTAACCTTAGTGAGCTTTACCGAGCTGCCTCGATAGAAAAGCGCGAGCGCGCCAAGCACGGAGGCTGCCATAGCTCCAAGGGTTGTTGCGAGAGAAATTCCCATGATTCCCATTCCGCCCACAACCACCACAAGGTAATCAAGCAGTATATTGACAGCCGCCATAACTACAAATACGAGCATTGCCGCCGTGGTTTTGCCGTCCATTCTAAGGAAGTTGAAGCTGAGGTAAATTCCCGCGGTGAACACTCCGCCCGCGCACATGATTACGGAATAGGCGCGCACGTCCTCATAGAGCGCCTCCGGCGTTCCGAGGAAGGGAATAAGCACGGGCAGGAGAAGGATTGCGATAACGCCTAGGATAACGCAGGCGGCGGCTGTTGAGATATAGGTTACGGTAAACGCCGCGCGCGCGGGTCGCGTTTCCCGCTCCGTCATCAGCCGCGAGCAGACGGCGCTTCCGCCCACCGCCATAAGGTTTCCGACGGTCGCAAACACATAGTATATAGGCAGCACAAGCCCCGTTACAGAGAGCTTTTCGGCGCTTACCGCGTTGCCGATAACGATATTATTGATAATCTGCCCAACCGTGCTGAACAGGATTGCCAGCACGGAGGACAGTAGGTATTTGTTGTAAAGCTCGTTGATAAGCCTGTTATCTTCCTTCACTCGTTACCTCAACAGACGCGCTGCTTACGCGGTGGGGAGCGGTCTTTTCTTTGCGGTGAACTCCGAAACGTCGATTCTTACGATGTTTACAACGGAGGCGAGCTTATCGTCAAACTCAAAGTCCTTCCCCGTCTGCGTCTTCATGATTATCGAAAGCGCCCTGCGCTTTTCCTCCGCGTCCGATATAATTACGGCGCTTCCCTTGCCCATAACGTAGGAGTAGGAGGTGCCGTACTTGCAGGCGACAGAGCCGGCGAACGGAACAACATCGCACTCAAGCGCGAAGGAAACGAGAGGGTTTTTCGCGATTACGTCGTACTTATACCCGCTTTTCGCGCCGTGAAGGTACATATTAAGCCTTCCGCCCTCGTAGGTGTAGCCGTAATTCATCGGCACAACGTAGGGCTGACCTTCGTCACAAAGCCCAAGGTGCAGAACCTTAGCGGTACCCAGAATCCGCAGTATCTCGGATATATCGGTTACTTCTCTTTCGCGCCTTGTCATAATTGCCTCCGAATGCTCTGTATGCCTATATGATACGCCGATTCCGCGCTTCTGTCACTAGCGGAAGCGAAAATTTATGCGCAAATTATGAAAAATCGGCGTTTTCAAGGCTAATAAGCTTATTTATCCCTTGATATTGCTCCAGCGAAGCTCATTTCCGTTCCGTCGGAGAAGCTTGCATAAAACTCGGTATCGTACCAGTTGCTCATAACCTCGGTAAGGTCAACCTTCGCCTCGTAAAGCCCTGTTTCTTTATTGTATTCGGGGATAAGCACAAGCGCGGGCGAGCATTTTACCGTATAGGTAATCTTTGTTATTTCACATTCGGCAGGCTCGACACGCGCAAGGAAGGTGTAGCCCTCCTTTGTTGAATAGCGCTTGTCAAGCGGGAAGACAACCTCCGCAGAGGGGCTTTCTCCCGCGGGCACAAGCGCTTCGCCGTGCGAGAAAATGTCGCCCGTCCTGTCCGCAAAGATAACCCTGTCGTCATTGTAGAAGGCTATGAAATCGTCAATCATCTCATGGCTGGTGTTT